>JBHIVS010000105.1:0-8181 GCA_041987885.1 Pseudobdellovibrionaceae bacterium
GTAGGATGGCGCCTATTATAATGATCATATCATTACATAAAGAAGCACGTTATATAGAGGTTTTACTGTATAATAATAAAGATCACAGAAACAAATTTAATAATGTGTTGATACATGTATTATTCAATTTCCAAATAACATATTGCTTTTTGTCCCAGCCACTAGCTTTTTCAAAATCTTCAGGATAGCCCATCTTTTTGATGGTTTCATCGAAAGCATCTTCAAGTGCTACGATACTGGAAGTGACGAAAAAGTATGCAAAGAAGAAATATCACTAATTCCTATCAATAACTTTTTCTGAGGTGGCTTTTTCATCTTTGCCAAGTACGGCAACAAACGATTCGCGCCATAGCCACCACGCAAACACCAGATAACCTTTGAATCTTCAGCTAAAATTGCAGTTTTTAAAGTTTCAAAGCGAATCTCGTCTTCGTTAGAGTGTAAAAAATGTGGCGCAAGAATTTTTGAAGAAACTCGAGGTCTTAATTTCCAATCATTTAAAAAATCAACACCCCCCTGAAGTTCTTCAAGAGTCGTAGGATAACCTGGAGCTACTATATCCACGATGTCATTTTCTCTAAGGTACTGCCAAGCTTTAACCATATTAACCTCTTTGCTCACGACGGCGACGTTCTTTTTCTTCGCGTAAAATCTTATCTTTCCACCATACTTGCAAAGTATTGAAGGTCTCCATTTGCGCAGAGAAATAACTATTCCAACTATAATTCACCCACACCTCTGGTCCACCAACATAAAGATTCCCATATTTTGATTGCGCGCGCAGACCGCTATCCTGAGCTGCAAACACCGGGAATCGCGCGGGACCTAACTGAGCATATGTGTAATAGTACTCTTGCGGATAACTAAGAATTTCAGGGCGCAGCTCAGACATTTTTTTATACAAAGTCTCAATAGCGTTTAACCCTTTAGATCGTAAATATTCTTTATTAAATCTTTGCACATTAGGAACTCTCATCCAAACATCAAACTGATCCGGAGAAAAAGTTCTCTGTAAAATCAACAAATTCTGATGAGTCCACGTTTGAGCTAAATCATCCACCAAGGTAACATGCAAAGGTAAACGCTCCCGCTCTTCGCAGTCCGCGAAAGACATTCTGTAACGAATCCAACACCACTCGGGCTCTACATATCCAGCAGCGTAAAAATATTCTCCAATTTTTTTATTTAAAAAATAGGTTTCTTCACTCGACAAAAACCAACCTAATTTTTCAAACTTTAGCAACCCGCCACTTTCACGGGATAACTCAATGCCAGCAACTGAAGATCTACCAGAAAAAGAAATATCGACGATCTCTAGAGGCTTAATAATTTTAACACCCTTGGATTCTACCCACTTTAAAGACTTCTCATGCGACTGACGACTAATTCTTCGAACTTGAAAATTCGAGTGCAAAGCCAACGGCTGACCAAAATTCGCAGCCCTTGCATTCTCATGAAAAGTTGTTGCACCAAATTGATGAGCAAAATGTAAAATCCAAGACTCAGAAAAACTATACGACTTAAGATCCTTATACACAGCACTAGCATTTTGCTGAATATCACCAGCATTTAACAACTCACTAATGCGAGGATGCAAACTAGACTGAGTAAAACGATGCTTAGTAACTGGACCCTTTAGTTCAAAAGGACCTTTTTCTAACCACAAAGTAAACCCATGTGGAACCTCCTCAAAGGGATCTCCTGAGTAGAGCATTTCCAATTGAGATTCCTGAACTTTTTCATTTTTAAAAAAACCAAAGGGTCCTTCCGTGTCTTCGACGGGCCAAACACCCATGCTTTCCGTAACATCAATCAAAGTAACTGGAATTCCTTCAGCAACTAAACTCGTAGCAAGCCAATGTCCACGGCCAAAGGCAGATACAAGAACAACTGAACTGTTGTTGCCATGTGCTTTGCTCGTATTTTCCATTCCGCAAGACTCCTGATTTTTTTAGATCTATTTTTTCAAATCTTTTTTGATTTTCTGCTACGAAATACCGTTGCTAAATACCGTCAATTATTACAGAATCTAAGAGGTTCAAAGTCAAAGGTGAGCACTGCATCACACAATGGATTGGAGGTTCATGTGCCAAGTACCTATTTTTTCAAAAATATGACATCTACTGCTCTGATTATGGGGTTAACTGGCTTTTTTTGCTTTAACTCGAAGATCTATGCAGAGGAAACCTCTACAAAGACTTCCTCTGTGAAAATGTCCTCTACACAAACGCTTAAATCAGAAGAAATTCTGCCAAAAAGTTTTTTTGAACTCTCCGCAGTGAGTCTTGCTGGACAAAAAATCAATTTTTCCACGTATCGTGGAAAAGTCGTTTTAGTGGTTAATACAGCTTCTCAATGTGGCTTCACACCCCAACTAAAAGAGCTCGAAGAGCTTTATCAGAACTACTCTGCCAAAGGGTTTACTGTTTTGGCCTTTCCTTCCAACGATTTTAAACAGGAAAAAGGATCTGCTGACGAAGTCCAAAAATTCGCCAAATCAGAATATGGCTGTACATTTCCTTTCTTTGAAAAAGGCTCTGTCCGCGGGGATAATAAACAGCCTGTTTACCAGTTCTTGACAGCGCAAAAACCTGGTCTCATCCTTAAAGACGTTGCTTGGAATTTTGAAAAGTTTTTAGTAAATCGCAAAGGTCAAGTGATCGAACGATGGAGCTCTATCACAAAACCGAGCTCGAAATCAGTTAGAAACGCGATTGAAAAAGCCTTGAACGAACCTCTCTAAAAATATGTCCCAAAATTAGACAATGTTTAATCAGAGATAGGTTCCAAAGAGGATTTCTTGGACAAACACCAGCAAGCTGACCATAATATTTGAAGGGGGATTTCGTGTTCAATGCGGCAAGGATATTATCTTTACTCGCTCTATCTGTAAGTATGACGGGTATTCTAGGATTTTCATCTCAGGCTTTCGCCGAAGATCGCCCTTTGCTTTTAGCTCAAATGGATCCCGAAGAAGCTTATGATCCCTTTATTGACTATTCTGAATTTGAAGAAGAATCCGACGAAGAAGCTGATATTAACTTCTTTAGAAATGGACGTTTTTTAACTCTAGGTATGGCCGGCGGTATGAGAGGCTTTACTGGAAATTTTTCCGATATTTATAAATCGAACTTAAATTTTGGACTGATTTTAACTTATTTCTTTGATTTACGTTTGGCGATGTCTATTGGCTTTCAAACTGGTGACCATGGCGTTACTATTAAAACGACCAATACAACTTATGATGGAAATGTGTCCATTACATCAATCAATGCTGACTTAAAATACTATTTCAACACACAAAATGTAACACGCGGCCTTGCTGATTTAAATCCCTATGCCCTTGTGGGGTTAGGTCAGTTCTACAGAACATACACCCTAAGTGGTGACCTAGATTATTCGCGCGACAGCACGATGGGATTCAACTTAGGTGCCGGCCTAGAAATTCCACTTATGCGCAAAAAAGCCTATCTGGGACTCCAAGGTGTTTACCATATGGTAGACTTCAAAGACGAAAATAGCCGTTACATAGGTGGCGGAGAATATGCTGTCCTAGCTCCTTCAGGAGACTTCTACAGTTTCTTAGTCATCATCGGAATGAACTTCTAATCTAGTCGACTTGATCTTTAATTAAAAGAGCTTCTTGGATCTCAAGGAGCTCGGCCATCTCCAATAAGATAAATAATAACCCTAAAAGTTGAAGTCCTCGCCGACGCCTCTGCCTTTGGCAGAGAGCTGCTGTGGAGATCAACTTTTAGGGTTATTATTTATCTTATTGGAGAAGTTGTTTTTAGACCTTTAAAGTAGATCTTTTAATTAAAGATCAAGCCGGCTACTTGTAATAATAGGCCTAAAGAAATGATGATGACTGCTCCCCAGCGGACTATAAAACGCCAGTGTGGATACATGGAATAGCTAACGAATTTTTCTCTGTCGATAAAGTCTTGTTCTTTTTCTTTTTCGGAGAATCCTAAATTATAGGCTAATAAAATTCCTAGGGCTACAACTGGCAAAAGCCAGTTGATCAAGATTCTGTCTATGTTTTCTATGACGGAGCGTCCACCTACTCTGACATCTTGGAACACTGAGCTTGATAGAGCCGGCAAAATGGCAATCATAAAAGCTGCGAATCCAGAGAACCAAGTTGCCTTTGTTCTTTCCATGGATTTTTGAGTATCCACCCAGTTAGACACAACAACCTCTAGCAAGCCGATGCTGGCATTTAAAGCTGCAAAGTATAAACATACAAAAAATGCTAAGCCAAATAAGGCTCCCCCTGGGGAGTTATAAAGATAGGTCGGTAAAACATTGAACATCAATGCAGGGTCACCGCTGAATGAATTTGATGCTTGAAAAGCGATCGGAAAAATAATGATCGCTCCAATAATGGAAACAAAGGTATCCACGATCGTCACACGAAATCCTGCAGTAGGAACATGATCTTCTTCACGCATGTAGGAACCAAAAGTGACCATGGTTCCAAAGCCCACCGACAGAGTAAAGAATACTTGTCCAATTGCATAGTTTAATGAGGACCACGTAAGTTTTGAAAAATCAGGATAAAATAAAAATCTTAAAACATCCGGCATCGAAGGAAGAGACAACGAACGCATAACAAGAATAATCACCAAGCAGACAAAAAGGCCCATCATATAGCCGAGCCATTTTTCCAATCCTTGCTGAACGCCCTTTAAAACCACCACCACAGTAATTAAAATATGAACACTGGCTAACATCACCTGCAACCAACCATTATCCATCAAAGCGCCAATGGTGGCCTTATCAGAAAAATAATGAGAACTCGTAATTAAAGCCAAAATAAATTGAGTCACATAATGTAAAACCCAACCACTGATAACCGAGTAATAAGATAATACCACGATAGAAATAAAAACAGCAGCAGGCCCCACCAGCTTCAAATAGGGCTTTCCTGATTTTTGCCCCATTTGTTTCGTCGCCACAATCACGGATTTACGAGTGCTTTTCCCAAGGAGTAACTCTGCAATCAAAACCGGAGCTCCAATTGCAAAAGCCATCAAACCATAAAGCAAAATGAAGGCACCGCCTCCATTTTCACCCACGACATAAGGAAAACGCCACAGATTACCCAAGCCACAGGCAGAGCCTATAGCTAAAAGGTAAAATCCATATCCTGTTTTCCAAGAGCCGCGTTTACTCGCCATTATTCTCCACCACGTCGAGACTTCATACAGAAGATACGAATAGGAACACCATACAGGCCCCAACGCTCTTTGATATTTTTAATCAAGAAACGACGATAAGAATTCGTAACCCCATCTGGATGATTCGCAAAGGCAATAAATGAAGGTGGTTTTTGATAAGTTTGAGTCAAGTAATAGAACTTAACATTCGTAGTTCCCCAAACCGGAGCTGGAGCTTTCCGAATAGTCTCAAAAAAGAAATCATTAAGTTCAGAAGTAGGAATACGTAATTCCATTTTTTGAGATAGATCTTCAATCGTCTCAAACAACTCCTCAAGACCATATCCCGTTTTTGCAGAGGTAAATACAACTTTCACATCTGTGAAAAAGTGGAACACTCTTTCAACTTGCTCACGGAAAACCTTACGGTATTCAGGAATCTCTTTACCACCTAGGTCAGATTTATTTGCAACCAAAATCACACCTTTGTGATCCTCTAAAATTGCCTGCATAATACGCGCATCTTGATCCGTAGGACCGATAGTCCCATCGACCATCAACAGTACGATATCTGCTCTACGAATAGACTCTTGAGATTTAAAGGCAGAGATGATTTCTAAATCTTCTTCACGTTTTGCTGAACGTCTAAGACCAGCTGTATCTACTAAAGTATATTTTCTGCTATTATAAACAAATGGAGAATCCACTGAGTCAATCGTTGTCCCTGCAACATCAGAAACAATCATTCGATTATACCCTAAAATTGAATTACAAATAGAGCTTTTTCCAACGTTTGGTTTACCAACGATAGCAATATTGACACCCTCTTTGACCGTTCCAGGATTTTCCGGAATTTGCTTTGTCACCCATTCCAAAATATCCGCAACACCACGACGTTGTTCAAAAGACGCTGCGATAATATCAACGCCGAACTCATAGAAATCGGCTTTAGCAACTTCTTGTTCAAAGTCTTTATCAACCTTATTAATAACCAATAAGAATGGCTTTCCAGCTTGTTTTGCTACTCTAATAATATCGCGATCTTCGGGAACTAATCCTACACGACCATCCATAACCGCGACAATTAAATCTACAGATTGCAAAAACTCCGTGACTTGTTCTCTGATCAATTTAGAAAAAATATCACCAGCTTCAGTAATTCCACCAGTATCAATCAAATCAAATTGTTTACCCCAAATATCGACGGGCTCAATAATAATATCGCGAGTAACCCCTGCTAAGTTTTTTACAACCGCTTTACGAGATTCAGTAACAATATTAAATAATGTAGATTTACCTACATTGGGACGTCCAATGATGGCGACCTTCGGCGAAAACTCAGCCTTTGTTATCAATGACATATCCCAACTCCTTCATAATTCTTTTATTATCAAACCACTCAGGCTTACTCACAACCTGCACATCTAGGAAAATCTTTTCATCCATTAACTTCTCGATCTCTTTACGAGCTTCGGTACCAATGGTTTTAATAATTGCAGCGCCCTTACCTATCACAATGGCTTTGTGGCTTTCTTTAGAAACAATAATTTCAGCATAAATCTTTGGAATAGGTTTTGCGATCTCATCAAATCTTATGATACGCACTGCTAAATTATAAGGAACTTCTTGGTGAAGATTTTCAAAACATCTTTCACGAATAATTTCAGAAACCATTTCACGAGTATTTTCATTCGTAAAAAGCTCCGTATCATACAGCGGAGCTGGTGATTCTGGCAACAACTCAAGGAACTTTAATAATAGTTCTTCTCTGTCTTCTTCAGCTTCTTTATCTTTCACCGTTGTTGAAAATACAGTTCCACCTTTGTCTTCGATCATTTTTTTCAAAATCATCACACGGTGAGCTTTTTCCTCAAGATCAACTTTTGTAATAACAGCAACCCAAGGCTTACCACTTTTTGAGACCAAATCGATCACTTGCTCTGCTTGTTCTGCCTTATCCGTATCTACAGAAATAATAGCCAACAACGCATCCGAATTATCAATAACGTCCTGAGCCTCCCGAGCCAAAAAACCATTAAGACCTTCATCGGCCTTGATAATACCCGGAGCATCTACGAATACGATTTGCCCTTGATCAGAACTCCACATACCTAAAATACGACGACGAGTTGTTTGTGGCTTTGCTGAAACAATAGAAACCTTTTCATCGACGAGATAGTTCATCAACGTACTTTTTCCAGCATTTGGCTGACCGATTAATCCTAAAAATCCTGCTTTATATCCCATCTTAATTTGTCTCCTTGTACTTAAGCTCCAGGGCTAACTTCGCTGCTGACTGTTCCGCATTTTTTTTACTGCGGCCGCGCCCCTGCGCCCAAAGTTCTTCTTTCACTTTTACACATACTAAAAATTCTCTGTCGTGAGGAGGACCTTCCTCCGCAAGAACCTCATATCGAGGCGTCTCTTTCACTGACTTTTGTACCAACTCTTGCAACCGAGTTTTATAATCTCTTTCAAAATCCTCATGCTGACAAACACGGTCGGCAACATGAGAAAATTCACGAACAATAAACTGTTTCGCAACTTCAAAACCACCATCTAAATAAATGGCACCAAGAATTGCTTCAAAAACAGAAGCCACCAAACGAGGTTTAGAGGAACCTCCAGTTTGTGCTTCGCCCTTTCCTAAAAGCATTAACTGATTTAGACCCAAATCAGTGGCGATCTCAGAAAGGACCTCTTCATTTACAATGCTGGCTCTTTTTTTCGAAAGACCACCTTCATTGTCATTTGGAAACTTCTCAAATAATAACTGTCCAATAACTAAATCCAAGACAGCATCACCTAAAAATTCAAGCTTTTCATTATGCTCAATACTTTTACGAATTTCATTCGCATAGCTTTTATGAGTCAAAGCTCTGAGAAGCACTTCTAAGCTATTAAACGAATACTGAATACGAGCTTCTAAAGTTTTCAATCCCTGCTCTGTCATAGGTCCTTACTCCCATCTTTAGAGCCCGACACAACAAGAGCCCCCAAATCTAGGGTCGATTTGTTG
>JBHIVS010000106.1:0-8140 GCA_041987885.1 Pseudobdellovibrionaceae bacterium
TGAGGAAATCTATCTATTGGGTGTAAACTAGAACTTAAAAATGTGTTTGAAAGAAAAATTATTAAAAAATATTCGAAAATATTCGAAAAAGTTTGGATTTTGTTTTCGAATTTATTTAGAAAAGTGTTAGAAAATTTTTCAAACATGTTTGAAAAAATTTAGAATTTTTATTGATCTTTCTTGATATCTTTTAGAAGTTTTCTGATATTTTTTTCGAATTGTTTCCAAAAGTTCACCAAATTTTTTCATAAAAATTTGGGTTTTATCCATATGGCATTTGGAATGTGCTGATGATTGATATCAACATTTTCATCAGTGTTCTAAAAAAGTTTATGTTTTTGGCAGCTCTAGAGTTCCCTTTGCAAAAAGTCAGACGGTGTATAACCGTGTTTCTCGTAAAGATCTTATGCAAGCTTCGATGGATGGTTTGATTGAAAGATATAAACTTGAAGGCAAACTGATTGACGATGTGGCTTTGGGCGCTGTTATGAATAGCTCTGCTGATTTTAATATGGCCCGTGAAGTGGTATTATCTACAAAATTACATCCTGATACTCCGGCTTATAATGTTCAAAGAGCCTGTGGCACGGGGTTGGAAACAGCTTGGCATTTGGCTTTGAAGGCCCATGTCGGACAAATTGATATTGGTATTGCTGGAGGCGTGGATACGAACTCAGACGCTCCGATCGAAGTTTCTGATAATATGCAAAGAACTCTTTTAGATTTAAATGTGGCGAGATCTTTCGGAGATAAAATGAAAGCTTTGAGTCAGTTAAAGCTCAAAGGCTTCTTGCCGAAAATTCCAGCGGTTACAGAGCCTCGCACTCGTATGTCGATGGGTGATCACTGTGAATTGATGGTGAAAGAGTGGAAAATTTCCCGTGAAGCTCAAGATGAATTAGCTCTTAAGAGTCACTTGAATGCTGCGAAGGCCTATGACGAAGGTTTTTTCTCCGATCTAGTGGTGCCTTTCCAAGGAGCAAATCGTGATAAGACCCTTCGTGGAGACACAACTTTAGAAAGATTGGCAAAACTAAAACCAGCTTTTGATACTGTGAATGGGACTCTGACGGCGGGGAATAGTTCTCCGATGACGGATGGATCTGCGGTCGTGCTTTTAGGGAATGATCGTGGGGCTGAAAAGTTTGGACTTTCTCCTTTGGCGCAGTTTGTGGATTTTGAAACTTCGGCTGTGGATTTTGTGCATGGGGCTGGGTTGTTAATGGCTCCGACTAAGGCCGTTGCGAAACTTTTGGTTCGTAATAATTTAACTTTTGCTGATTTTGATTATATCGAAATCCATGAAGCCTTTGCTGGGCAAGTACTGTGTAATATGAAAGCTTGGGAAACAGAGTCCTATTGCAGAGATGTTTTAGGATTGTCTTCAGCTCTTGGGTCTGTAAATAGAGATCGTCTAAATATCGTTGGTAGTAGTTTGTCTGTCGGACATCCTTTTGCCGCAACGGGTGCGAGAATTTTAGGAACGCTTTCGAAGTTATTGGCAACTCGTGGTGGAAAACGTGGTTTGATTTCTATTTGTACCGCAGGTGGTATGGGTGTCGCAGCCATTGTTGAAAGTGCGAAATAATTTTCAAAAAGAAAAGAGCTTCATTGAATTCAATGAAGCTCTTTTTATCAGTACCTGTAATTATAAAGACTATTTTTTATCGTAACATCTCATTACTAGTCCGTCGTCAGATTGGTTTCTTATAGCGAAACCAACTAGATTTTCCTCTGAATCTGTTTTAATATGAAACTGAGTTACCTGTGGAACTTCTGTCCAAGGAAGACCTAGTTTACTAGTGGTATCTTCGATTCTGGAAGTTTGAACTATACAGTTAAAGTGACCGTAAACACGATCTTCAGCAACTGTAACCTCTGCATAAGATAATCTTGGTGAATACAATTTACCATTCTCATCAGCATAGAGAGCGTATATTGAGTAATTCCCATACTCCATTTTGCCGTCTTTAGTCGTTGGTAGACTCGTGATTTGGATAGATCTAACTTTGCCGGTATCATTTTTTAATAATTCAAAAGTCATATCGGTACCGTTGAAATCAACGCACTCATCAGCGTTCATTTCGAAAGAAAACGGAACGTCTCCATTGGTAACTACCACACCTGACGTAATTGGATTAGATGGAATCACTTCAGCCGCAGCCGGGCTAGTAACAGGAATAGATCCCGAACCAGAAGATGATCCTGATCCAGCACTGGAGCCAGAGCCAGGACTTACTACAGCACTTGTAGATGGACCAGCAGCACTTAAAGAGCTCATCGCAGACTCGACACTCGAAAACTGAGTTGCAGCAGGAGAACATGCAATTACGGACATATATAGTGGAACAGTTAATAACATTTTATTTAAATTCTTATAGTTGTTTTGCATCCGAATTTCCCCCTCGAAATAACAAACTTGCAATAGGACTATTGCAAGCGACGGGCCTGTATCGAATTGACAGACTCAAAAAATCAAATCAATTCTAAGCGTTCATCGTGTTCGAACATTTAAATGAAACATTGTTTTGTCTATCTTTTATGTGTGCAGAGATTTTTCTATGTCGGTATTGTAGACAGTTTGGTTTGAGAGAGTTTTTTTAGAACTTAACCTTATGATATTGTTGATTTCTTAAGTCAGAGAAGGAGTGTTCCATTTTTTCAAATCGAAATTGTGGAAAAAAGATTGCCGATCTTAAGCTATTGAATGGTGGTGTAGGCAAAGAGCTTGGACTTTGTTGGTCTCGTTAAGAATTAAAAAAACAAAAAGAGTTCTCACTGGTGAAGGTGAGAACTCTTTAGTGTGTGGTTTGTTTTTTTGAGTCTGAAGCTTTAGATACTATAAAAATATATTTTTATTTCTTGTTGTAACATCTCATAACTAGTCCGTCGTCAGATTGGTTTCTAATTGCAAAGCCAACTAGGTTTTCTTCTGAATCAACTTTAATACGTAATTGAGACACCTGAGGCACTTCTTTCCAAGGAAGACCTATTTTAGAGCTCGTGTCTTCTATTCTAGATGTTTGGAAAAGACAGTTAAAGTGTCCGTACACGCGTTCTTCAGCAACAGTGACTTCTACATAAGAAGATCTTGGAGAATATAATTTACCGTTTTCATCTGCATAGAGAGCGTAAACCGTATAGTTGCCATAATCCATTTTACCATCTTTAGTAGTTGGTAAGCTTGTGATTTGGGCCGTTCTAACTTTACCTTTGGAGTCTTTTAAAAGTTCGAAAGTCATATCTGTACCGTTGAAGTCCACGCACTCATCAGAATTCATTTCAAAAGAAAACGGAACATCTCCATTTGTAACAACGATTCCAGAAGTGATTGGGTTAGAAGGGATCACTTCTCCTGTTGCGGGGCTAGTAACGGGGATAGATCCAGAACCTGAGCCTGAAAGTTCTTCGTCAACGACGGCGCTTGTAGAGGGGCCACCTGCACTTAAAGAGTTCAAAGAATCATCAACACTGCTAAACTTTGCTCCGACTGGGGAGCAGGCTGCGGTGCCTACTAATAGTGAAAGAGCTAGAACCATTTTTTTGTAGTCTGAGTTCAAATTAGTAGGAATCATTTTGTAGCCCCTTTGTTTTAGTGAGTCGCTGATAAGGTTAAAGAGCAAGGGGTGTGCCTCCTAAATCCTTGTATTTAAATGAATCGCAGATTTTTCCACAATCAATAGAACAAGCCTGCGTGTTTCATCATTTTTTATGAATCGCGGAAAATCTTAAAAAGAGGCGTATAAACAATTGATATGTAGTTGAAGTGTGCAAAAAAGTGAGGGTCTAATTTTTTCGAGCTATAAGGTCTTGAAAAGATTAGAGTTATTTAGGTGATGTTTTGAATTTCTGAAAGCTTGTTCGCAGTTATGCACAAAATATAGTCGACGGAGATGATAATGTTAGTAGGTCTGGGGACCTTTATATTGAATCTGGATGATTAAAATATGTCCTGTTCTTGTATAATGAATAATCTTCATATCTTATGTTGTGAATTGTAACTTTCGAACACTTTGGTAGAAGGTCTTCATTCGAAAACATAATAGAGGAGACTTTTGTGAAGAAAATGATTTTAGCATTGGCTTTGATTTTCGTAGGTGGAACAGCTTCAGCTTCTGAGTATTGCGAGAAATTGGGCGAAAAATTGTCTGAGGAAGCATCTCAAATTGAAGAAGCGATGGAAGGTGTTTTTGCTAAGTTTCCAACTTTAGAAGTTGGTGATGATGTAGAAAATTATGATCAAATCGAAAGAAGTGCAAAAAACTGTGCGTTGGCTCCTGAGACTTTAAAAGTTGGTAGAGAAGCAAAGTCTTATGTCGACAGATTAGTTGTTCTTGCTAGTGTTTACAAATTTTCTGGTTGTCCAGTAGGTAACACTGAAGAATTCGATGCATTTGCATACGGATTGTCTGCAATGTTTGTTGGTATTGAAAGATTTGCTTTCGATTGTTCAAAATTAAAATAATTTTTTATACTGAATTATTGTCATGGATATTTTTTAAATAAAAAGGTCCAAAAAAAATCCCTTGCTTTGTCGGCAGGGGATTTTTGTTTTTGAAGAGTCTTAGTGTAAATATCTTATTTTGGAATCGTGCTTAAGCAGTTCTCTAAACTCGTAGATCCGCCAACTTTAGTGTTTGTTGATAAATTTACTAAAGAGAATTTTTCCCAACTGCTTGATTCTCCGTTGGAGACACAGATAAATCTTTTTGTAGATTTGTTAATTAAGCTTTGGCAAGTTTCAGCTTTTGTAGACCCTCCAAGAGAGGCTTTGGATTCAAGATTTACTGGTGTGAACTTTTCCCAGCTACTTGATTCCCCATTTGAAGAACAAATCAAAGAATTTTTGATTGATTTGATCATGCTTTGGCAAGTATTCAAGCTTGTTGATCTGCCGATAGATTGCTTTATCTTCACAGAGTAAGGAGTGAATTTTTCCCAACTGCTTGATTCCCCATTAGATAGACAAATAATTCCTTGGGATTGTGAGTTGATGAGTTCTTGGCAAGTAGCTTTTTTAGTAGATCCACCAAGTTTAGTTCCCGTATTTAAATCAGTGATAAAGAATTTTTCCCAGCTTCCGGATTCGCCATTAGACATACACGCCAGAGATGTTTTATTTCTATGGGGGCCTCTGTCTCTATCATAGTCTCTTAGGATTCTTTCGATACGATTTATATACATGTCGATTTCTTGCGTATCTTGGCGAGAGATGGACGTCTCTGTGTCCTTCAGAGATTCAGTAATATCTTGGGCTCTGTCAGAAAGAGGCCCTGCAGAGGCGATAGAACAACTCATTGCTAACAAACCAGTTAAAAGACCCTTGATCATAAAATAACCTTTCATGTGCATGTGGTAGCAGGAGACCTGCTTTTTTACTCGAGTTGGGAATAGCAAAAGCTGGGCCCAGAGAATTAGGGTCATTTTGACTCTGTCGTGCCATTAAAATCTTTGAGCTTTTAGGTGGTTATAGAGGGAGTTGGTATGGGGGGAGTAGGTGCTGAGGTGTTTGTAAAATGATTTAAAGGCGTTTTTTGCTTAAAAAACAGTCTAAATAGTGACTTATCGGCGATTCTTCAAAAAAATAGTTGAAATTTACTAGTAGACCCCCTATAAAAGATCTCACCTCATTCGAGGTAATTGTTCCTTATGGTGGATATAGCTCAGTTGGTAGAGCATCGGATTGTGATTCCGAGTGTCGCGGGTTCAAGCCCCGTTATTCACCCCATTTTTCCCGCCTGGAAAAATGGCCGAGAAATCCAAAAAAACTAAGTATAAGAAATGCCTCAGAACCTAGAATCAATGGGTTAGACAGGCCGTTTTCGGCATTTGGGACGCCAAGGGACTCGCAGGGACCCTGTTGGGCTGACTTGTGCTGACTTTGTGCTGACAGTTTTTCGACCTTAAAAAAATCCACTCATCTTTTTAACCATCTCGCATTTTTCCTTACTTGGGGACCAGGCCCGCCCTGTAACTCCTTGAAAGGACTGGGAAGGGCTGACTGGCTCGTTTCCTTTTTCCTGCTGACCACCCGCCCTCTACGAGGTCAGGTGGTCAGCAGCGGAAACTCGCCAGTCAGCCCAAACTCAGCACGGAAATCAGGGCGGGCCTTTTTAACTTTTAAGGGGGTCAAGGATGCAATTAGCGTTGAGTGGGGTATTAGAAAATGCCCAAGAAAAAAGCAAATCAACAAAAGCAGTGGTTTTAACAGATCGGGACTTTGAGGTTCTAGAATTCATCATGGATATGAAATTTGCCGGGGTGAATGAGGTATTCGAAAAGTTCTTTAAGCGTACACTATCAAACGAGCCCGCAAAGAGTTCCTTATGGGCCAAGAAGCGTCTGATGCAGCTCGAGCAGGGTAAGTTCCTAAAGTCAGTAAGACCCTTTTCTGAGCCCGTCAGGTGCTTTACGACGACTTTTAAGGCGTACTATGCACTCACCCAATACAACCCCGAGAAATTCGTCAGTAAACCCACGGGCGGCTTTGATCAACGAACTTTTCACCACGACCGGGGTGTTTTGCGCGCGCGATTGTTTTTGGAATCGTTGGGGAAAGTTAACTCTTGGATCTCGGATCGTAAACTCAAGTCTTCGACAGAGTTATCCGGGGGCTTGGCTGTTCATTATATTCCGGATGCGATTTATGTCGATCCGGCGGGGGCGAGAGTTGCCTTGGAACTTGAGATCGCAGTTAAGGCGAAAAGTCGCTATCAGGACAAAATCAAAAAGTATGTTCAACTTATGCGCTCCTCTAATCCGCAACAAAAAGTTTTCGATCGGGTGCAGTTCGTTTGCGCAAAACACACCGTCGCAAAGTTCTTGATTAAAGAAACTCGGATCTATGGGGAGCTTTTTCAAATCCTCACTGTTGATGAATTCCAGGCGATGAAGGCGGGGGTGTAGGATGGAAAATTTAAAATCAAATAATGAACTGTATTGCGGTGGTGGTGGCGGACTAAAACCTTCTGAGTCGTCGATGGTTGAAGTGCCTATGAAGAAAAGGCAACCCGTCGCCGGTGACAGAGTTGTACTTGGTAAAGTCAGCGGTTCTCTGTGGCGCAAAGAAGAGTTAACCGAAGGTCAGCTAAATCACCATGTTCATGTTGTCGGGGCTTCCGGTTACGGAAAGACCGTGTTTCTTTCTCATATTATCAAACAGCGAATCCAGCAGGGGAAAGGGTTGCTATTTATAGATCTAAAAGGCGACATCGAAACGATCATGAAGTTTTCAAAATTCGTTGCCGACAGTGATCGCATTGAGGACCTTCAGATATTCTCTTTGTCGGATCAAAAGCTATCTATTCCTTATAATCTGATCGAAGATGGAACTCCGACACAGTTACGCGACAAAATCATGCTCGCACTTAATTGGTCTGAGGAGTTTTACAAAAACCAATCGGCGAGTTTTCTTTTAAAGTTGCTCATAGGTTTGTGCTATCTGCGCGACCAGCAGTCGTTCAGATTTCATCTGGGAACTGTTTTAGAGACGACCACTCGTCCTGAATTTGTGGAAGAGTTGTCGCTGCGAGTTCCAGAAAGTGAAAGGCGAGTTAAATCTGCTCTGGAAGAATGCTTTAACTTTTTAAATGGAGCGGATAACTTTAAGTCCCTTCAGGGGCTAAGAACTCAGATCGAGTCTTTGGTGCTTTCTGACTTCGGGGATATGATCACTTCCGAACAGCGGGGTATAAATCTTTACGACACGGTATCAAATGGGAAGATCGCTTTTGTCTTTTTGGATTCTCGCCGGTACGGCGAGACAGCAAAGGCAGTGGGTCGTTTTATTCTGCAAGATTTAAAAATGGTTTCGGCAAAAGTAGACGCCGAGGTTCCAAAAGAACAACGCCAGCCATTTACGGTGATGGTCGATGAGTTCGCAGACTTAGCCCAAGAAGATTTCATCGGTTTTCTGGATCGTGCGAGAAGTTCAAAAATGTCCGTCATTGTTGCACACCAAGAGATCTGTGATTTGTTGCGAATTAGCCCCGAGTTTGCAGGTCGCTTGATGGGGAACACGTCAGCCTTGTACGCCTTCCTTCAGAAACGTCCAGAGAGTGCAGAGATGATCTCCGCCATGGCTGGAACTCGGAAAGCGTGGAAGGAAACTGTGCAGTCTTCGAAGACGCTTTGGTTCGAT
>JBHIVS010000107.1:0-8104 GCA_041987885.1 Pseudobdellovibrionaceae bacterium
GTAACCCAGGCCACCTTGCATATAAAAGCGGATAAATGAGTTTTCAAGAGGATAAACACGGAACATTGGCATAATCGTAAAACCAGTTAATTCGTAATCGAAATTACCACCAGTTCCCGTGCCATCTGTTTTTTGTGTGAAATAAGATGGGCGGAAAACCAGTGCATAATTAGAAGCGGTCATTCTATATACAAAGTTCGCCCAAATATCATAAGCAGAACCTAAATCTTTAGTGCTGGCATTGGCAGAGTTGCTGGCAGCATCGATAAGACGATTCATGTCTTTTTGATCAGCAGAAACAGTAGAGAGTCCAATCCCGAAGGACATATCACCCGCAAGATTTACTTTTGTTCGACTATAGCTGCCGTAACGTTGGGCTTGAGCTTCAGGTAGGATAGAAAAAGTGATTGCAACAACGGCAATAACAAAAAGCGACGCCTTTCCTAGGGTCTTCATAAACATACCTCCTATATGTACGATTTGATTTTAACCAATTACGGCTCTGAATGAATCTATGAAACGACATCTTGTGTAAATTGGACGTTAGGCCAATCCAGATCATCAATACAAACTAAAGGCAGTTAGAGAGTTTTTTAGAGAATCTCTTAGACCTAGGTAGGGAAGGTATGGGAACATTTAAGCAGAGCACAGGGGGATCTGTGTTTTTAGAGGGGGAAAATAGTGAACGATTTGATGGAGCAAACGCTATCTACGGAAAGAGTTTTTCAAGGAAACTATTTAAAAATTGAACGAGACAAAGTCAAAGCTCCAGATGGCAAAGTTTATACTCGTGAATATATATTACATCCAGGTGCTGCTATGGTTATTCCATTGCTTGCTAATGGAAATGTTGTGATGGTTAAGCAGTACCGCCATGCCGTCGGACAGGTATTTTTAGAATTTCCAGCTGGTAAAAGAGATAAAGGCGAAGAGTCCGCAATTACCGCCGACAGAGAACTTCGTGAAGAAACAGGATATCAAGCACACACTTTGAAGTTTTTAACTCGTATTCATCCTGTGATCGGTTATTCAAATGAGTTGATCGATATTTATATAGCGACAGATTTAGAAAAGTTTGAACAAAAGCTAGATGAAGGCGAATTTATGGAGCTTGTTGAAATGTCTCCGAAACATTTGATGGATCAAGTTTTTCTAGGAAATGTTTCTGATGTGAAAACTCAAATCGGAGCTTTCTGGTTGGAAAAGTTTTTGGCTAATAACGGAATTTTTTAAAAAGAAGACAAAATTTTATATTTGAGCGTAGAGGTATAAGTGGTTAAGTTTTTATTATTTTTGTATCTAGTTATAAGTTGCTATTCTACACCAGCTCTTGCGAAAGAATGCCATGAGGTTCAATTTAATCATCAGACGATAGTTTGTTTGTCTAGTGGAGTTGGGGCTATTTCTTCCGAGCAACGTGCGGCATATATTCAGAATAAAATCACAGACATCGCTAATAACTACAATATAGATCCAAAGTCTTTGGAGCTAACCAAGTTAGATCAATCCTTTGTTATTAAGTCTGGCAACAATGTGATTATAGCACTTTCTGAGAAAGATTATAGAGATGACATTGAGGGGAACTTAGAACAGCAGTCGTTAGCTGTCTTGTCTAAAATAACAGCTAGTATAGAAGCATATCGAGCAGATCGATCGTATAATGTTTTGATTAAAGCTTTTGCTTATTCGGTACTTTCTATTTTAGCATTCTGGGCTTTGATGTTAATTTTAAATAAGCTTCAAAAAATTAGTAATATACAGATCGAAAAAGTAACCCCCCAGGTCGCCGAGAAACTAACCATTAGATCGTATCGCTTGATACCCGCCCATAGGTTGCAAGGCTTTATCGTTAAGGCAGTATCATTTTTAAAAATGATATTTGTTGTTATAGGTCTTTATTTATTAGTAACAACTATTTTAAGCTTTTTCCCTTGGACCGTTCATTTATCTGACCAAATTTTGGACTATCTATTAACTCCTTTAAAAAAAGTATTAAGTGGAGTTATAAATTATATTCCTGATTTAGTTTATGTAGGTGCAATATTTATTGTAACTCATTTCTTTCTCAAGTTTGTGTCAGTTCTTTTTGAAGAAATTAAAAATGAAACAATTCAATTTTCTAATTTCCCATCAGAATGGGCAGCTCCTACATATAAGTTAGTTGTATTTTTATTTTATATTGTAGCTTTTGTAATGGCCTTTCCTTACTTACCTGGGTCAAGTTCTCCAGCATTTAAAGGTTTATCGGTGTTTATTGGTGTCCTAGTTTCTTTTGGTTCTGGATCGGCAATTTCTAATGTCATTTCTGGAATAGTTTTGACTTATATGCGTCCTTTTAAAATTGGTGACCGAGTAAGAATTGCAGATACTCAAGGTGATATTATAGAGAAAACATTTTTAGTTACTCGAGTTCGTACCATTAAAAATGTTGATATAACAATTCCCAACTCAATGGTTTTAGGTAGTCATATTGTTAATTTTAGTTCGAGTGCAAAGCAGGATGGTTTAATTCTCAATACAACTGTTACGATCGGTTATGATGCACCTTGGGTTAAGGTTCAGGAATTACTAAAAGAGGCAGCTCGAAGAACGGATTTGGTGGACAAAGAAAAAGAACCATTTATTTTACAAACGGCTTTAAATGATTTTTATGTCTCCTACGAACTGAATGTTTATACAAAAAATGTAAGTAAAATGGCAAAAATATATTCTGATTTGCATCAAAATATACAAGATACTTTTAACGAAGGTGGGATTGAAATTATGTCCCCACACTATGGCGCTCACAGGGACGGAAATGAAACCACAATTCCTAGTAGTTATAGGGATTCTGATTATAAGGTACCATCTTTTAGGTTAAATAAATTTGATAGAGATTAACGAAGGAGTTTCGAGTAATCGAAACTCCTTATATAAATTTATTTATCGATATTTGTATTCATTAAAATAAAGGCAAATTCAGTGGTTGCTTCTTTGAGCGATTCAAATCGTCCGGAAGCTCCTCCGTGTCCTGCATCCATATTTGTTTTTAATAAAATAGTTGTGTCCCCTGTGTTGTTTTCTCTGAGTTTAGGAACCCATTTTGCTGGTTCCCAATACTGAACTTGAGAATCGTGGAATCCCGTCGTCACTAAGGTATTTGGGTACTTTTGCTTTTTGATATTGTCGTAGGGTGAATACTGACGAATATAGCTATAGGCTTTGGCATCATTTGGGTTCCCCCATTGATCATATTCGCCGGTCGTTAATGGAATGCTATCATCTAGCATTGTTGTGATAACATCGACGAAGGGAACTTGTGCAACGATTCCGTTATAAAGTTCAGGGCGCATATTCATGATTGCCCCCATAAGTAATCCTCCGGCACTGCCGCCCATCGCAAATGTTTTTTCAGGTGTAGAATAGCCTTTTTTTTGAAGAGCTTCTGTGACGTCGATAAAATCATTAAAAGTATTCATCTTGTGATAAGTTCTGCCCTGATCGTACCATTGACGTCCTAATTCAGATCCCCCGCGGATATTGGCTTTGGCAAATACAAAACCACGATCAATCAAACTAAACCAGTCACTGTTAAAATAAGGATCCATATTAGCGCCATAAGATCCATAGCCATAAATCAACATATGGGATGAAGAGTCTGGGTTAAAATCTTTTTTCATCAAAAGTGAAACAGGAACTTCAGCTCCGTCGCGAACTTTGATAAAAACTCTTTCAGTTTTATATTTTTCTGGATCGTAGTTGGGGACTTCCTGTCTGTGAACAAATTCTGATTTTTTTGACTTGATATCATAATAGTAAATAGACGAAGGAATTCTTAGGGATTGATAGTTATAACGTAATTTTTCTGTATCAAATTCAGCATTGGTTCCAATCGAAACAACATAACTTGAGTCATCAAATTTTAAATATTCTTCATTTTTACCATTTCTGTCGAGAACTCTGATTTGAGTAAGCCCATTGCTGCGCTCTTCGATGGCGATAAAGTTTTTAAAAATATTAATATCATCGATGAATATTTTTTCACTATGGGGCAAAAAAGGTTTCCAATTTTTTTCCTCAGTATGTCCAGCATCTGCGGTCATGACCTTAAAATTAGGTGCATTTCTATTTGTAGTTACATAAAAATTATGACCATCATCTGTGACTGCATACTGATGCTCTTTGGATCTTTTAGAAAAAACTTTAGGTTTCTCGGTGGGATGATCTGCATTTATGTATAAAATTTCACTCTCTAAAGTGGCATAGCACCCAATATAGATAAATTTTTCAGGCAAAGTTTTGTAAACATAGACACTGAAAGTTTCATCTTTTTCGTGATAGACCAATTCAGATTTTTGAGTGTCTAAATTATATCTGAAAACCTTTTCAGAACGTAAAGTATCTGGATTTTGCTGAGTATAAAAAATGGTTTTATTGTCGTTAGCCCAAACGATGTTGCCCGTTGTGTTTTCGATTTTTTGCGGAAGAACTTTGTTTTTTTCTAGGTCTTTAAAATAAATCGTGTACATTCTGCGGCCGACATTATCAATCGCATAGGCCATCATATTGTGATTGGTGCTAATATCGGGGCCACCCGTATTAAAATAGCTTTGGCCTTTGGCTAATTCTGGTCCGTTGAGAATAATTTCTTCGGTTGCAGAAGGGGAGCCTTTGAATCTGATATAAAGCGGATATTCTAATCCGGTCTCATAGCGAGCTGAATAGTAATAGTTTCCATTTTTATAGGGTACAAAAGTTTCATCTTCTTTAATTCTAGATTTCAATTCAGTGAACAATTTATCTTCTAGTTTTTTATGTTTTGAAAAAATCTCTTCGGTGTATTTATTTTCTGATTCTAAATACTTTACGACTTCTGGATTTTCTCTTTCTTTAAGCCAGAAATAATCGTCTTGTCTTTTGTCTCCGTGTTTTTCAAGAGTCGTGCTTTTTTTAGCGGGTCTTGGAGGGGTGATATTAATTTTGTGCATGCAAGAAACTCCAGTAATAAGAAACAAAAGGACTAAAAAATTTTTCATAGATTTAAAGAGTTTAAGCCTAGTTACAAAGCGGGTAAACCAAAAGAGTAAAATGAAAATCAGTAGTCGAGAAAAGTTGTTTCGAACTATTTAAAAGTGATAATTCAATCGAATTAAGGATCTCTAGATAACAATACCTAGACCAAGGGCTTTGTTCCTCTATGAGATCTAGCCCACCCAAATAGATGAAGTTCTTACAAAACCTTCTTTTGTTCATGTTTGTTCATATGAACTCAGATTCTTTTATATTTATTGTACGTCCTGTTTATCAAACGAGTTTACCCAAACAATAAAACGAAAGGACATACCCATGATCAAAAAAATAATAATGATTCTAATGACACTCTCGAGCTCATTTGCTTTTGCTAACTCTTTGTCTTCCAGAGCACAAAGATCCGCAGATATACTTCAACGCAGTGAAAGACAGCTCACTCGCCAGGACGCCCGTGATGTCGATTACTATTTGAACAGCATCGAAAGAATTTTAAGAGATTATGATTATGGTGGTGGTGATCGCCCAGGTAGGCCAAATCCCCATGATGTAAAGTGTACTGCAAATAATATATTTGGTAAGTACGCGACGGGTGGTGGTTGCAATACCTTTGGTTGTTATTACCCAGGCGGTGGATGTAACACATTTGGATGTTATTATGCTGGGGGCAGCTGTAATACGTTCGGCTGTATTAGTGAAGCCCCTAAAACAAAACAAGCTTGCAGAGACTAAATTAAAATAAACACTAAACTTCCTGCGCCTCTGCCAAAAGCTGTTCGGCATGGGCCAGTGAAGTTTTTGAAATTTTCTCTCCACTGATCAAGCGAGCAATTTCTTTGACTCGATCCTTAGTATTTAGTTCAGTGACTTCCATTGTAACGCTGTCTTGTGATGGCGCTTTTTGAATAAAGAAATGAACGTTACCAAAAGCTGCTACCTGCGGCAGATGGGTCACGCAAATAACCTGCTGACCTTTAGCGATGGTTTTAAGCTTACGGCCGACTTTTTCAGCAGTTTCACCTGAAACCCCTGTATCTACTTCATCAAATAAATAGGTGCGGGGTTGATTGCTGGAACCAACGACTCTTTTTAAAGAAAGCAAGATCCGGCTTAATTCACCTCCAGAGGCAAACTTTGCCAAAGGACGTTTTGAATCTTTAGATGAAGTTTGACTTAAAAACTCGATATCTGTTGTACCGGTTGTTGAAAAATCTGTAAGGGCGTCACAAGCAATATGGAAAGTGACACCTTTCATATTCAAGTCTAATAGCTCAGCATTTACACTGTCTGCTAAAAGCTCAGCGCCTTTTTTGCGACGTTGATGTAAATCATCGCCTAGAGTTTTAAGTTCTTTTTCTAATTTTGAAATTTCTTTTTTAAGGTCTTCAATTTTATGATCTGAATTTTGCAGGGTAGAAATCTCGATTTCCATCTCCATCAAAGCTTTTAAAATATCATCGACAGACGAACCGTATTTTTTCTGAAGCTTACGTAAATCACTTAATCTGGATTCAGCTTGCTCTAGGCGTTGAGGATCGGCATCAATTTTATTAGCATATTGGCGCAACTCATAGATGCATTCATCTATAACGGCCTTAGCTTGTTCAATTCCCTCAAGCTTACTAGAAAGCACAGGATCGATATTTTGAATATCGTGGGCTTTCTTAAGAACCGTGTTTAAGCGGTTGATAGCAGAATCATCATCGCTATAAAGGGCTTCTTCGGCTTGATCGACAAAGGTTCCAATTTTATGAGAACTTTTAAGTTTTTTAACTTCCATTTCTAGTTCGTGATCTTCGCCAGGGTTTAAATCTAGTTTTGTGATTTCATCACGTTGGTAAGTTAAAAAATCTAAACGTTGATTTTTACTTTTGCTGTTGGCTTCTAATTTTTTGATTTCTTCAAAGTTTTTTTGATAGCGATCAAATTTTTCAGAAAATAAATTTCTTTTATCAAAAGTACCTGCGTATTGATCGAGTAAATCCAGATGATAATGCTTAGACATCAAATTGCGATTTTCATGCTGTCCTGTCATTTCAATTAACGGAGCATTATGTCCCGCCAACTCCACAAGAGGTGACACGACATCTTTCAGAGAATTTAAAGTGCTTAAGCTGCCATTTAAATAAACTTTGGATTTATCCCCAGAGCTTAAAATCCTGCGAACGATCAAAAGGTCATCATCGGATTCGATGCTAAGATCTTCCAGAGCCCTTTTAATGTCAGGTCTTTTTGAAAGATCAAAAGACCCCTCGATCGTTGCTTGTTGGGCTCCGGTACGGATTGTGTCACTAGAGCCTTTAGCTCCCATTAGTAACGATAAGCTTTTTAGTAAAACGGATTTTCCAGCTCCAGTTTCACCACTGAGTATATTTAGCCCATCTTTAAAAGAGATATGTAAGTTTTCAATAATCGCAAAATTTGAAACTTTTAGTTCTAGTAACATAATTCTTAGTCCCTATCGCCAAAGCGAAGTTTATTTCTGAGTACTTCGAAATAGTTGTGATCTGGTTCACGAACAATTAAATGGTCATAGCAAGATCTAGTGATAATGATCTCATCGTCTTCCACCAAGTTATCCTCTGCTTGTCCATCCACCACAAAGTGTGCCTTCGTACCTTTGCCAACTAATTTGAATGTCAAATCTCTGTCATCCGGAACTAGGAAAGGACGTGAAGTTAAACTGTGTGGGGCCACAGGAGTCACAACAAGAACTCGGACTTGAGGATGTAAAATCGGGCCACCGGCTGCGAGATTATAGGCCGTAGAGCCTGAGGGGCTTGATACGATAAACCCATCGGCCTTAACTTGGCTGACTAAAAAATCTTCGGAATACATCAGAGTGTTGATGAGCTGAGAGTTTGAACCTCGCTCAATCACGATATCATTCAGAGCATGATGTTCGCTTAGCATTTTGCCATGACGATAAATTTTTGCATGAATCATCGCGCGAGGTCTTTGTGCAAGTTTTCCAGCAAGGGCTTTGTCGATGATATCGAAACAGGTATCAGCATTGTAAACAGTCAGAAATCCAAGGC
Source organism: Pseudobdellovibrionaceae bacterium (assembly GCA_041987885.1). Taxonomy (GTDB): domain Bacteria; phylum Bdellovibrionota; class Bdellovibrionia; order Bdellovibrionales; family Bdellovibrionaceae; genus Bdellovibrio. The sequence goes on from JBHIVS010000107.1 coordinate 8,046, forward strand.
TTCCCATATTAAAACCAACGATTGGAACTTTGCGACCTTGTAAAATACGTACAGCACGC
>JBHIVS010000108.1:0-8033 GCA_041987885.1 Pseudobdellovibrionaceae bacterium
TCCCAGGCTCAAGCCCAGTGAGCATTCACTCAAAAGATGCCACTTCAATCTGGGTCATTGTAGAAAATGCGACTGCCGGAGCCAGACGTATTGAGTCCGCAACCGACAGTGCAACTCTGCCCACTTACTTCTACACAAATGCAACAGCATTTAGTGGTGTTCTCCGTAAAAGCGCATTTGATTCTATTAATGGCGCCTTCATCGTAAATAAAACGACGGCCCTTGAAAGAATCAATATGTCTCCAGGAAGAGACTTGGCCGGAGCAAACCCTTGGGTAAATAATCCAGCGGGAAATTGCGCAGGTACAAATACCTTAATCACTGCTTCGGTAGTTTTACCTAACGGAAATATTCTTTATGGCCATGCCTCAACAACAGCGGGCAATAGAAAGCTTTCGATCGTATCAGCTACTGGTTACAAAACCGCAGCAGACTGCTTAATTACTGCCGCAGTCACCGTTCCATCTTATATTACTGACATCGTTTATCTAGACGGTGCTGGACAAATTCTAGTGTCGATGGCTGACTCTACGACCGGCAACAATATGAATTCTATTTATGTCTATGACATTGACCCTACAACAAGTGCAATCACCAACGGACAAAGTCTTTTAGAGAATAATTCTTCCGCCGGAACTAAGTTTGCTCCTTATCTTTATGGAGCGACCTCTATGGCTTATGACTCTGCCGAAGGTGTTTTATATGTTGCCATGGCCAATTCTGTCGCTACGACCGTGCAAAACTATAAAATTGAAAAATTTAGATATGATTCTACAGCAAAAACTTTAACTAGAGTTGGCACGACTCCATGGTCTCCGAGCTGGGCAGGGTCTAAATGTATATCATCAATGCTTATAAAATAACTTTATGAGCATTCCTGCTAGAGAGAAGTACTTTCTACTAAGTTTATATATTACTAAGGTCTCATTAATACTAGCAACTAACACAAAGAGAAGTATGCATTGAAAAAAATAATCTGCTTTTTTATGTTCATGACCCTGAGAATTCCCTCTGCACAGGCAGCTTGGGGCTTTGAAGCTCAAGGTGTGTATTTTTCTGACTCTCAAAAATCCGCATCCAATGCTCAGAGTACAAAACTTCTTTGGCAAGGTTCTTTTCTGGTCGATGTGACAAAAAAACTTTATGTAGGTTGGAGTTACGGAGCTCTGTCTTTTGATCAAGAATTCGGAACATCAAAGAATCGTATCGAAACTCAAGATACCGGCATCGCAGTAAGATATTTTTTTGGAAAACGTAGCTCGTCCTACTCTGCTTATCTGATCTACAATATTTTAGCAAAAGCTCAGCAATCTAACGGAACTACAGAAGAAGACTTATCAGGAACTTCTTATCTACTAGGGCTCTCTTTCGTACCTCAACTATCAGAAACTTTCAGAATGGGAGTACAAATTAATTATTACAACGCTGACTACAATAAAAAAACAGTTAACGGCACAGAAACCTCTGTCAGCTATAATAAAAATTGGGTATTCCCATCTGTTGTATTAATAAAAACTTTTTAGCTTTTACTTTACCGCCTCTACCATTGTTTTTAATTCACTCAGACCTTGAGCAAAAACATCGCCGACGATTTTATCCATATTAATAAAAACACAAAGTGCTCTTTGTAAAAAAGGTGTTTCACCCTCCACTTTCCACTCTACAAGAGTCTGAGCACCTTGGGAGGTTAAAGTGTAGGTAGCATCCTGAACCATCTGAAAAGGCTCTTTGTACTCTAAACGAACAACTACTTTTTCATTGGGAATGCTTTGAACGACCGTAGCACTGCCCGTTCCTAACTCATTCCCACCCACCCACGATGTTTGAGAACCAACGCCTTCTTCTGGTCCATCGAAAGTAATTCTTGTCTGAGGGTCTTTACGAAACCAAGGATTCCAACTATTCGCAACAGTTCGCGTGTTAATATAAGGAAAAACTTTATCAACGGATGCATTAATCAATATGGATCTTGAGATAACACCGTGAGAAGGCAAAGTAGCCACATAAGTAAAGAAACCACCTATGAAAATAGCTGCGCCAATTAGAATATTTTTAAACATATCTTATTCCTGTATTAAAACTTTTATTAAATTCTCTGCATCAGTTCTTCAAGTTGATCTGCGCAAACAGACCAACCTTCGTAAAAGCCCCTAACAATCTACAAATCACCAATTCTAAATCTGACTCAGGTTGAATCTCGATTTTTAAACTCATAAAGTTTTCCTTGAATCTTTGTAAATAAAAACAATGAATCAATATAATCCACTTTTAGATTCTACTTAATTATCTTAGGCGAATAAAAAGACTAAGCAATTCAAATTGTTATAGATAATAAACCTTCCAAGATGCTTGTTCGATGACATTCACTTGTCCCCACTACAAAAGTCTTTTTAATTATTTTAAAACTTCCATAACCCTTCCATATTTAAATTTAAGAATCAATTCATGGCCAAACTATATGATTTGGAGAAAGAGAGAATACAGTGAAAACATTAAAGCTATCCCTAGCTGCACTCACGACACTTTTAACTTTTTCAGCATTTGCAGATGATACTTCTTCAACGGAACAAAAAGGCAAACACCGCGGTCCCCCTCCCGAAGTTCGAGAAGCCATGAAAGCTTGTGCTGAAGAAAATGGAATTTCCATTGATCGATCAAGTGGTCAAAAACCGACAGAAGAAGAACGAGCTATTATCTCTGAGTGCTTGGAGTCGAAAGGTTTTAGTGCTCCCAAAGGTCCACCTCCACCACGCAGTAATAGCTCATCAAGCAGCTCTTCTAAATCTGGAGGAGTTCAATAAAAAAAGGAGGGATATCCCTCCTTTTCCTTTTTTAAAATTTTTTGATGAATTTTTCTATAATATTTTCTTCTGGCAAATAGCCAGTATTTAATATTTCCAGATGTTTTCTAATCCAATTAATATTGTTATCAACTTTTGTAAAAATCCCATAAAGATTGCAAGCGTCACGATGAATATTAGATCTAGGATCCGTTCCGACTGTTCTTGATACCACCCCAACAACATAAGCTTTTCCATCTTGATAAGCATAAGCTGGGCCCCCTGAGTCTCCTTGGCATACTCCTTTTCCTTCACTTTGATCCGTTAAAAAACTAGTAGATCGTTTATCATAATCTAAAACTTTTAAAGTCGCTATTCTAAGAGTGCCTGTGCCTTTATCTGAAGATAATGTTCCAATACTTTTTCCAAATCCTGCACCATTCACATACTTGGGCTTAATCTGCCCCTTGAACTTAGGAAGTTGAGCCAATTCAACATTATCAGGTAAGTCAGTCATTAACTGAAAAAGAGCAATGTCATACTCAAAACTTCCAAGCTGAAAGCCTTCATGAATCTTTTTACCCATGACTGGGTACTCTATAGTTTCTCCTGCAGAATTAATGATATATACTGAATGAACGGCTCCTTGAGTATTATCCCAACAATGAGCTGCTGTTAAAATAACTCGTTTCGATAAAGCGACTCCCGAACACTGATACCGATCAGAACCGTAAGTTGCGACTCCGTCCTTCCAGTAAAGTGAGCCTGGAACATTAGAGACTACGCTGAAAACTCTATTTACAAGAGGTGACCCTTCGGCTGCTTCTTTTCCACCAACAATTGCGAAAAGATCATCTTCAAACAACGCAGCTCCACCGAAAGATTCTTTCGAAGATTCTGCACATGCAACTAAAGCCAGTATATAAACAGAAAATAAGATCCACTTTTTAAACATGGAATCCTAGCATTGCAATTTACAAGCAAAGCTCAAATCTCACCATATCGAATTGAAACAACTTTCCCTGTCTAATTATTAGACAGGGAAACGCTTTAGGTAAAAACATTCGTTACTGCTTTTTTGAATGCAGTATTCAACTCTAACTTTTTGAATTTACGTTTTTGAACTACGACCCTTAAGAAGATTTATCACAAAGCTAATTACAGCAAGTACGACAAAGACATATAATAATAGCTTTCCAGCCTCGACAGAAAAACCCGCAATTCCATTTGCGCCTAAAAAATAAGCGATAAGGGCTAATACAAAAAACGCAATAGCTGCACGTAACATGACTAGATCCTTTCTCCAAAAGTAGATGTTTAGAATCTGTCTTTTTTTGAGAATTTTCAATTTAAGCTCCTGCAATACAGATTAAATAACTTTAATTGATACAAGCCTTCAAGACAGACTATTTAGACCATTTCAAGCCTTCTAGAACTTTAGTTTCACTTTAAGACAACTAGATATGCTTTTACTCATTATTATAATTCGGTCGTAAACCCCCTGCTCGATTTTACCGATAAAGGAAGTGCAATTTGAGGAGGCTGCTTTGAAACAGTGGGTAAAAAAACTCGTAGAGCAATTTGACATGGACTGGAGCTCTCAGCAAGACGGAGAAGTCAGAAAAAACTCCTTACCATCTATGAGTGATGAGCGTGCGACATTATTATTCATCCTAGATGTTTTTAATAAGCATCTTTTTGAAATTCAAAATCACTCCGTACGCAAAGTCAGAAACAAACTCGACAACTATGCCAAAGAGCTTGCAAACCCACAAGTTCAAGACATGGAACGAGTTCTGTTTGATATTCGGCAGTTTATATCTAGTTATCGTATTGATGAATATAGTTATGTTCAAAATACCTTTGATGATTTTAAACGTATTATATGGGATTTTGCGGATCATCTCTCTGAAGAACTTGATGAACAAAACTCTATGGATGGTGATGTTAACCAAAGCCTAGAACAACTGCGCGAAGCCGTTGAAAGTAACTCAATAGAAGATCTTCGAAAAAAATCGAAAGAGTTCATTAATTTCTATCTAAAACATCAAACTTCAGCAAATGAACGACGTTCTAAGCGCATGGAAAGTATAAAAAAGAATCTCCATACAGTTAAAAAACAATTGATGGAGGCCAATACGACTATGCGCAAAGACCACCTTACCGGAGCTCATAACCGTCGCAGTTACGATGAACAGGTGCGCAGATATCTTCAGTTGCATGAGATCGATAAAGACCCTATGACTTTATTAATTCTTGATATCGATTTCTTTAAGAAAATTAACGATACCTATGGCCATGATGTTGGGGATTTTATCCTTCAAGAGTGCGTGCGCTTGGTTCAGGAAAGCTTTTCTCGCGAAGAAGACTTTATCGCCCGCCTTGGTGGTGAAGAGTTCGCTGTGATTCTTCCTGGATGTAATGCTGAAGCGGCTGTAAAAATGGCCGAAGAGGCTATGAATAAAATTCGTAAAGAAGTCTTTATTCACCGAGAAAATCAGATCAAATTTACGGTGTCGATGGGAATTGCAGAAGTTCAACCCCAAGAGGGAGCCGATGAACTCTATAAACGTGCCGACGAAGCTCTCTATGAATCAAAGCAAACTGGGCGCAATAAATACACAATAGCCCCCGCCAAAGGCTCCAGAAAGCCTAAAGCGGCTTAGAACTGTTAGAGATCTAACAGCTGTCTGTTATATATTAGACATCTAGAAAAGCTTAAACATGTGTTTAAGCTTTTTTTTACGCTTAAAAAGTTACACACAACTGCTGTAACATTTTTGCTGTCATCTCATTTTTTAACACCTGTTGGTGATTTCCATTTCAAATGAAATACAGGCGACAAAGACTTGGCAACTGCTTTGCTTTATAGCTTTGTATGAAAACTTTAACTCTTTTAAACATATTCGCATTAGCTATTGCGATTCACCCTACCCAAGCTGCTGATCATAAAATCACTGCTCCGAAGAATGAAATTGTTATAGCGATTATAGATACTGGAATTGATGTGAATCACCCTTATATAAAAGATAACTTGTGGGTAAATCCTCACGAAAAATTAAATGATCTAGATAACGATGGCAATGGATATGCCGGGGATCTCCATGGATGGAACTTTGTTTCTAATGACAATGACCTTACAGATAATCATGGGCATGGAACCCATATCGCTGGAATCATTAAACAGAGAGCTCAAAGTACAAAAATCAAATTCATGATTTTAAAGTACTATGACCCCTTGTCTTCAGCCAAAGACAATCTAATGAATTCAGTAAAGGCCATTCGTTATGCCATAAAAATGAAAGCAGATATTATCAACTATTCCGGAGGCGGTGATGAGAAAAGTCTTATGGAAGAGCAAGCGATTTTAGATGCCCAAGGACAGGGCGTTCTCTTCGTAGCTGCGGCAGGTAATGAAGGTAGAAATACAGACGACAGAGGCTACTACCCTGCTGGGTATAAGCTGAATAACCTGATCTCTGTGGCGGCCACTGATTATCAAGAGCACTTACTACCAACGAGCAACTTTGGAAAGTCCTCTGTTCATACTGCGGCCCCTGGGAAAGATATCTATTCATCTCTTCCTGCTGGAAAATTCGGCTATATGACTGGAACTTCTCAGGCAACGGCTTGGATTTCAGGAGAACTTGCAAAATTTATTTTAGATAACAACCTGCAAGGATCCGCAGCCTATGTCAGAGAAAAATTTCTTGAAGAAAGAAATACGACGACAGCAAGCTTAATGGTCGCGAAAGCACAACCTTTAAATCCTAACTAACTAACTAACTAACTAACTAACCTTCTATGACTAAGTATCTCATAATTTGTTAGCACCTTTGTTAACAAATAAGCGCAGAAAGCCTTTAAAACAGAAATTAAATAGTTTTATTCACAAAAGCCTAATCAATCTTGCGGAGACTCTAAGACTTGGTTAGGCTTATCTTATGAAGCAATTTTTCGTCCCTTTTATTTTTCTAACTTTGATTCTCTCTTCGTGTCACTCTTCAGATCAAGCGACGGCTTCATCTAAAAATTCATTAAATTCAAAATTGGACTCTGAACAAATTGATCGCATTCCTGCTGAAGATGACTCTAATGAGTCAAACTGGAATGGGCACGATGACTTCGAAGAAAATTCTGAACTATCAACAGAAACAGCCGATAATAATTCTGAAGCTGCCTCAGAAACAAATGCTTTACATGACGGGAATAAAAACACCTTAGCAAATTCAAACAAAGGTCCCTGCGAAAATGATAATAAAACTTTTCGCTGCATAAAGTTCATTAAAAACTACGATGGCGACACCATCACAGTAACCATTCCAAACACACACCCTTTATTTGGCAAAAATATCCCCGTCAGAGTTTTTGGAGTCGATGCTCCTGAAATTAAAACCAAAGATAAATGTGAAAAAGAAGCCGGCAGAATGGCAAAAAATCTAGTCACAAGTCTTTTAAAAAATGCGAAGAACATCGAAATTCGTAACGTTAAAAGAGACAAATACTTTCGAGTTCTTGGTGAAGTTTATTCAGATGGAATTAACATCAAAGATGTTTTGATTAAAAACCAATTGGCTTATGAATATTACGGAAAAACCAAAAAGAAAATCAACTGGTGTCAGGTTGTTAAACAAAATAATTTGAGTTTTTAATTCTTTAAAATGAACTAGGTGATTGCTCTTTACTCAACTCAAAAACCCCCTTCTAAAATTTTTCGGACAGTCCTCGCGACTCCTCTGCCGTTGGCAGAGAGCGGCTGTGGAACTTAAATTTTAGAAGGGGGTTTTTGAGTCTAGTAAAGAATGAAAGTATGTCTTTTTTTTTAAAACTAAAAAATCAGATTATTTTTTTAACTTTAAGGCTTTTGGGGATAGTGGGGGGATTTTGATTTCCTTGGGTAGTCCTAATTTTTCGGCTTTTGGGGCTTTTGAGAAATCAATTTTGTAGGAATTTAGGGCTATGTAGCCTTCTTCCATTTGAACTAAAGAGCCGTAGAGTTTGTCTCCTAAAATTGGGAAACCGTGGCGACTCATGTCGAATCTTAGTTGATGGGATCTGCCTGTGATGGGTTGTAAATCCCATGTATGGAATCCATCAGTCATTCCTAGATATTCTGCGTTCGTTAAAGAGGGTTTTCCATGGGGAGCTTCATAGGCTCTGCGCTTGCCTCTTAAAAGCTTGCTTTTCCATTCGTATTTATCTCCTGCTTTTAATTCGAAAGCTTTTCGAGCGTTCGGAATGTCCGCTGGGATA
>JBHIVS010000109.1:0-8018 GCA_041987885.1 Pseudobdellovibrionaceae bacterium
TGCCATTTGTGCAATGACAGCGTCGTACGGTGTCCCAGTTGGACTTACAGATCCATCAAGGAAAAGGTCAAATTTATTTTTAACATACTCATAACGACCGCCCAAACTTAGAGTTTGTTTTGAATCCAGGGCATAGTCGATATTGTTAAAGACCGCGATCGTTGATCTGGTTTTGTCAGAGTTTTGAAGTGTATTAATAGTTACCAATACAGGGGTTTGAGCCGCTACGGCTGTGAAATCATCATGATCATGTAGCTTGAAGACGTGGGCATGAATACCGAATAGATTTCTGATTTTTCCAGACTCATATTTCAATAAATTTTCAGCGCTGATATACTGATCTCTATGACGCTCATCACGGGCTCCAGCTAGATCAGTGGCTGTTCCATCGGCGTCAGAGATTTGTTTATTTGTTGATTTTGAGAATGCTAGAATAGTCTCGTTATTCCATTGCTCATTTATTTTCTTGAAATAACGTAAGCTAGTTTGAATATTATCTGTTGTAGAATTGTAGTTAATATCTTCGTAAACTTTGTATTCAAAAGGTTTTGGACCATTGACATAGTTTCCACCGTTGTCAGTGCCCATGTATTTTGTATTAAATCTTAAATGGTCATTTTCATTCAGTTTATAAATAAGATCTAGTCCTAGATAAACTTTTTCTTTTTTGCCCCATTTATTGTTTCCATTGGTTTCATTTTTAATGAACCCGTCGGATGCTTCATGGTTGGTGGTTATTCTGTAAAGTAGATTTTTATTTTCAGAAGTCCCGTTATAGTAAACTCCGGCTTCACGTTTTCCGTAGCTTCCAAAGCCAAGCTTTGCTCCGCCTTCGGTGTTTTCAGAAGCTTTGTTTTTAAATAGTAAAATGCTTCCTGCAAGCGAGTTAACGCCCTGATTGGTAGATTGGGGACCACGATATACTTCGATATGATTGATATCCCACATATCAAAGGCCCCTGCCTTAACTGCGAGGTCACTTTGATAGATATCATCTAATAAAATAGAGCTGACATTATCCTTTGCATAGCCAGTAACACCGGTATTATTGATCCCGCGTATGCTAAATGAACCGTCATTTTTATTTATAGAAATATTCGGAGTCGCATTCACAGCCTCAAGACTGTCTCTTTGAGCGGGAACGTCTAATTGATTTGCAGGGATGATGGAAATACTTTCTGTCGAAGTACTATAGTTTTTAGGTCCCTTGTTCGACTCAATTTTGATGGTATCTAGTTTTGCTTCTTTGTTTTCAGTGATTTCCTGAGCCTGTGCAAAAAACGGACATAAAAGAAGAGTCGTCAGTAGGCCAGAATATTTAAAGTTGTATTTCATAATGAATGTCTTTTCTATTCTTCGATGATGTTATTTTTTAATGTAAGTAACAAAGTTTGGTTTTGGATTCAGAGTTTTATAAACTTGAGTTCCACTTAGAGAATTAATAATGGTTGCCGATCTCCAAGCCATTAAACTGGTTTGTGGCTCAGAAATGCCATGACCATGGCGATTAAAGTTCACAGCAAAAATCTTATTTTCGCCGGCGTGTTCCCAAGCTACTTCAAATTGGCCATTGATTTTTAAACGACCTAAGGTATCTAGGTTTAAAAGATTCTTAAGCGGTTCAATACAGGCTGGCAGGCTTGATTTAAAGCCCGTGCAAAGAATGACGATATCCGCATTTAGTTCTTCCATGGATTTATTGAAGCCATTGCGAATGTTAATTTCGTAACTATTATTTTCAGTCTTGTTTAAATTTTCAACTCGACGGAAAGGTAGGATTTCAATTTCACGGGTATCATTTTCAACATATTTACGTTGGTACAAATCATTATACAAAAGCTGTAAATACTCTGGGGTATTGCCATCACTGGCTAACTTTTGATAATGCACAATAGGATCTTTGTTTGTTTGATCTAGTTGTAAAAATTCATCTACATACGAAGGCGTAAAATACTCGTTCACAAACGGAGAGTTATCTAAGGGTTCTAAATTAGATCTCCCTGAAATAAGCTTCAGAGATTTAAATTCACCCCAAAAGCCATTCATCGCATTTCTGAAAATTTCTAGGCCGGTTTGACCGCCACCTACGATGACAATGTTTTTATCAGTAAAGTTGGCTTTGGCAATATCCGCAGATTTTGCGTGAAATACATTTTCACTAATCAGGTGCTGGGCAAAATCAGGAATATTCGGAGTTAGCCCTGTACCAATGCAAAGGTTTTTTGCAGTGTATTTTTCTTTGCTGGTTTCAATATGAAAAAGATTGTTTTCATATTTTACAGATTGAATCTCGCTATTGAAGTTTAACTTTTCAGCTAAATTCTCAGAAACCCATTTACAATAGGATTCAAATTCTTTGCGTGTAACGCTGGTTCTGCCGGTATTTAGGAAAGAATAAATTAAACCCTTTTGAACTAGGTAATTTAAAAAACTATTTGGGTTCGTAGGGTCCGCCGGTGAAACCAGATCTTTCAGATAGCTGGTTTGCATCGTAGAGTCTTTGAAGATTAATTCCGAGTGCCAAGAAAACTCAGGCTTTCTGTCTAAGAAGCATGCCGAGATAGAGGTCTTCTCTAAAAGAGCTGCTAAGCTTAGATTAAAAACGCCTATTCCTAAGCCTACAAGATCATACGTCTTCAAAACCAGTTCTCCCTATTATTTGCCAGACAAGAGTGCTCCGACAAAAGCTGCTTCGACTAGCAACCTAGGCGATTTTTCAGCTCAGGTTGGCTAGAGGATTCTTGATATTCGTACCCAACATTGGAAGTGGGCGTTCTGCAGAATCGCTATATCCTACTTTGTATCGGACGGCATTAATTAACACCTTTGGAAGCTCAGGTGAAAGGATATTGATAGAGCGGAAAAACTCTGTGTCTTTTACAGGACCGAGGCTCTGAATGTATGAAGAAATTTCTTGATTCATCGTCTGATAAAACTCTTTTTCAGAGAGGATATGAGAGTCCTGCATAATTCCCGAAAGGTAACGTAAAAAAGTTACAAAATGCCCTGTGACTAAGTCATGGATAAGATAATGGGCAGGTAAGCGAGTCAGCTTTTGAGTGAAGGCCTTACTGGCTTGAGACATTCTCAAGTCCCCTTGGAAATCCTTAAGAATTAGGCCCACTGGGACATGGTTTTTAAGCTCTAAAACGATATTTTGCCCATGGGCTACTAAGCCCACTCCATGTTGAACCTGAAGATGAAAGAGGGGAATGATCACATGTCGAGTGTATTCTTGAATCCACTGAGTAGCGTTTAAACCTGATTTTTCAATCAAACTAGAGATTAGATTTTCTTGATCATTTTGTACCAGCAAGGTGGCAGTGATCATGCTTTGGTGGGTTTCTTCTCTGGCTGCCATGGGGCTTAAACGCCAAATGGCGCCTAAGAGTTCATGATAGCGATAAGGAGCTTCTTTGATTTGCTTAAAGACGGGTTGCTCGATGCTAACGCCGGCGATCTCTTTAAGAATTTTGACATTTTTAAGCTGTTTGTCTTTTTGGCAAAGAATTTCAAAATCATTTGAAAGACTAGGGCCTTCCTCAATATATCGAGCTGGAATGCCACGAATACTAGAGGTGTTTAAGATACTTAGTGGCAATTTAATATCACAAAGCCCTGGGCGAGAAATATTGTTAAATGTTCTCAACGAAATCTGTGGTTGATAAAAATCACCGTGGATACCTAGATAGACAACTTTTTTCTGATTCAGTTCGGTCTGAAATTGGAAATAGATATATTTATCCCACTGCCAAGGATGGACGGGGATCAGGAGATATTTTTCCAGATCTAAATTAAATTCTTCGATGATATTTTCAAGAGCACTGTCTGCAAAGGACTGAGAGTAAAGCTCTGTCCAACTAAGTGTAGGCTCTATGGCAAAGGTTGCGAGTTCTTTGGAAACAGCCAACCATGCAAATTGAATAGGGACTTCATTTTCCGGAGCATAGTTGTACTGATCATCGAGTCCCCAGCCCATGCGACCTTTGGAGTTGATTATTTTGGGGTGTCCAAAAAGGCAGTGTTGAATATTTTCTAATTCAGAATCTAAGAGATTTGATAGTGATAGATTCTGAACTTTTTGTTGAATTTTTAGGTCTGCCCATAGCGAATTATTCATTTCCTCAATGAAATTTGCCAAAATAATATCGGTCATTTTGGTAAATGTTTGTGTATCGACCATAAATTGCGGGGCGCTGGTTGCTAGATTTTCTTCTCTAAGAATAGATCCGATTTCAACACGCAGATCGCCCCAAATACCAGTGATAGCTTTAAAGCTGTAGCTGGCCGAGGGAGTTTTAAAAGTATATGCCCCCTGTCCTTGGTGTTCTACGGAGATAGTTTCTTCGTAGATCATTTCGCGCAGAGCTTTGGCGATGGCTTTTTGGTTGATCAGGTTCCATTCTTTGATTGGCATTACAGATAGTCTCCTGCAAAGAATTTTTCACGTGAGCACTCTAAAAGAGCGGCTCTTTTGTGAGGGAAATCGAATTCTTTAACTTTTCTCCAAGCTTTGAAGGTTTCAATATATTTTAAAATGGCCAAATTATCGTGGCGAGGCTCTGCCATGATTCTACGTGTTCTGATGTCATCTAAGAATAAATAATGGCAGATGGCTTTTAGCATGGCGTCTGTATTTTTAAATCCTAAATAGTCATCATTTCCCACTAATAAATGGAAACCACGGTCATAGGATTCAGAGTCGTAATAAGGTCCCAAGCGGTCTTCTTTGACCCAGTAAATTTCGAAATATCCTACAGGCACGCCATCGATTTCATAGATCACAGGGAATTGGTGAGGATCTTGGAAGCTTTTTAATAGATAGTTTTTAAGTTCATCTTTGGGCTTTGCTAGTTCCCAGAAAACATCTACGCGGGGTTTGTTGTGCCATTCCGTGAAAAGATCTAAGTCTTTTTCAATATCTAAAACACGGAAGGACAGAGTTTTATTTAAAACAGGAGAATAACGTTTATAAAGTAACTGGTTTTGTTGAATTACCGGACGCAAGGGGTGAGTCACCTCTTTGCTTTGTGTCCAGTAATCAAGTTTACTAAAGTTGTCTTTCTTCTGTGCCCAAAGAGTTGGAATCTGGAAAAAGACATTGCGAGGTAAATTACTGGTAATCCCAAAGTCTTTTGCAAAATTGGGGTGAGCATTTACTAAGTGAAGGTCTTTGAGATCTGAAGAAGAACTAAATAATTTCTCTAGGCACAAAAGTTGAGTATTAAAATCAGTATTTTCTGAAAAAGTGATTGTTTTATCTGAAAGTGAGAATGCATTTTCTAGGTTCATGCTATTGTCCGATAAATAAAGGGTTAGGAATTAAATTATAAATGGCTAGGGGGTTTTGAGTCGTATTTTCGTTGATATTTTCAATGCTGCAATAGAAATTTCCTTTATGGTAAATCTCTTTGCTTTCTAAGATATATTTCAAAAACGAAATATCTTTAGGGTTTGTATTTTTATACTCGATCAATCTTTGTTGCAAAGCTTGAGTGAGTTCTTGTTCACTCACAGCCCCTGTATCCGAAATTGCAGCAATCACATTGAATGTAGAGTTGATCATTAAGTAATAGCCAAAAAGAATATTACCTTTTTCATCTAAAATATTTCCATTGCTGCGAACTAGGGTTGGTACATATTTAGAATATAAGTCAAAACCCAATTCGCTATATCCCGTTCCCTGACAATCTCTGAAATAACCTATTGTGGGTAAATTATTCTTAAGGCCAATGATTAAGTTTTGTTGATGGGCCCCGAGTAAAAATCCAAAGTTAGCTTGTCCATCAACGAGGGGGAATACACAGCAATTCAGGTATTCTTGGAACCATTTTAAAGAGGCCACCTTAAGGTCGATACTTTCATTGGCAGCTAGGGATTTGATGTTTTTAACAATCAAATTCTCCTCAAATAAAGGATGATCCTGAGCCAGCGTAGAAACCACGATGTCATTTGTAGTGTTGTTATTGAAAGGGTTTTCACGGGCGACCACAAGAGTTTCGTTTAACTTATTTTCAGGGGATTTTTGCAGGCCTAAAAAACTAGGTTCAGAAATGACTTTAAAGTTTTTATGTTTTTCCTGAAATTTTAGTCCCTCTGGTGAATTCATCACATCAAAGACTTGCATGCCTCGAACGACTTCAACATCTGTCAGGTGGCGGATAGAATTTGTTAATTTTAAGCTCAAAGAAAACTTTAACATGAAATCAGCATCTGGAGAATAAATGCTACGTAATGAACTTGTTGGATACCAATTTAGTTTTCCAAGTCCTAATTCTTGAACTTTATGAGTTTCAAAAAAATCTTTCAGCGTCCCTTTGCTTTGCAAGGTTTTATATTGCCAAGGATGCATGGGGAAAGCATTCCAACCAGTCGGCACACGGAGTCCCTCAGCAAGGGCCAAGGACTCGGACCACGCATAGTTTTCAAAAGAGTCTGCAAAGTAAGCCGTCAAAGAATTTGATTCAACGGCCAGCCAATGTAATTGAAAGTGAGCGCCCATTTCAGGGGAGTATTTCTCGTAATCAGAGTCTTCAAAGCCTTCACGCATTTTTGGATAGGGGTGAAAGTTATGTCCAATAAAGAGACCTTGCTCTGCTTGTTCAAAAGTAATTGCGGAACTTGAATACAAGGCTTTGATATCGGAAGATCTAAACTCTAACGATATTTTTATATTTTCTAAGCTGTTTTGTAGGCGCTTGATAAATGTCTCTGTCAGAGAATCTAAATTTTGCTTGTCCTGAATAAGAGCTTTGGCAATCATTCTGGCGGCATCTATGAAACATAATGATTCTGAAGCGTTATTGTAGAGATGATAAATTTCACCGGTATAGTGGTGACGACCTAGATACGAAACTTTTTTAAGAGGAAAACGCAAAGTGTTTTTCTCATCCACTTTGTAAATGATGTTGCCGTCTTGAATGGAATAATTAAATTTTTCTCTTAAAAGTGAATTCATAAAGCAGGTTAGGGAGTGTAGTTCAGCAAGCTGGGCTGTATTCATAGGATCTCCTTACCTTTTAAGTTTGTAACAGCATAGATTGTGACTGCTAAAAATAATAAAGCAGCGCTAGAGAAAATCAACCAAGGCACTGATAGCTTTTGAGATAAAGTAAAAGAAAGTATAAAGCCTCCGACAGAGTATCCCACGGTGCTAATAATTCCTGCGAAGCTGGTGCTGCCACCTAAATGTTTTTGTCCTTTAGTTAACAAGGACAAATAGCAAGGCGGTAAAATACAAAGGCCTGTACCTAATAGAATAACTAAAGCAACCAAAGAAGTTTGATTGAGGTTAAAAACTAAAGTACTTGCAACAACAAGCAATGCAGAAGCGGAAATCATAATTGCGGCATTTGCTGACTTTAAATATTTTCTTAAAATAATTTGCACAACTACAGCCGTGAGTGCAGCGCCTAATAGAACAAAGGCCATCATTCGAGCAGCCATAGAAGAAGAAACCGCCAATTTTTCCATAATCGCCCCAGCAAGTGAGGTATTGACGGTTCCGATGTAAATCGAAAACAAAAGAGCAATAAGTGCTGGGCCTTTTGGTAAATTGAGTAAATCCGAAATAAAACCACGGGGACTGCTGCGAAGATGCTTTTTAGTGAATAAGTTTTTTTGAGAACGAAGGAGTTGGGCCGCAAAAAATAAAAAACAAATAACGGTCAAAAGGGAGAGGAAATGATTAAGTTCTGTTGAAACCAAGGTAAAAATAAATAACAACATCGGACCTAAAAAACGACCTATGTTTAAGCTGAGAGAATTTTTTAAGAGGGGCTGATGCTTTTCCGTGTCCTCGTGTTTTTCAATTAAGAGAGCTTGAGTGACCGGAACAATGCTAGAAGCAAGTAGGCCATAAATAATACGGCTTAACCAAACTTGAGTCGTTCCGTTCATGTGAGATAAATCTAAAGACAGTAAAAAGTTTGAAACAAAAAGTCCAAACATACCAATCGCGATAATATGATTGCGTGACATATAGTCGCTTAGGTATCCCCAAAAAGGACCTGAAAACA
>JBHIVS010000110.1:0-7951 GCA_041987885.1 Pseudobdellovibrionaceae bacterium
TGCGACTGAAGTTAAATCTTCACTGTTGAGTCCAGTACTTGCTCCTCCTGAAGGTGATGTGGCTAAATGCGAAGTTCCCGTAAATGATTCTGGGGTTGCGACTTCGTCGACTATTAATTGTTTATATCAAGTGCCAGAGTTAACTTTGTACTATAGTCACATCAAATTTATAGTAGGCACCAATCGTCCAAACTTTTGTTCATTTGTAGATTTTCACCCTTATTCGTATAGAAAAAGTAACGCCTTACTTGATGAAAATACACCGGGTTCTGGTTATTTTGATCCAGCATCTGAAGAATATGTGAATTGTGCAGGGCCTATAAAAGAGCAGTCTCCAGCATGTTTTGGTGGTGCCGCTCAGACTATTTTATCCTTGCTTGGAATAGATTTTCCAGCGAATGCAGGGACTTATTTTTTGAGTAGCAGTACCTCTCGCCTTAATTATTATTATCTTTTATCAGAGAATAAAGTTCGTCGATACGGAAATGGAAGCAAGGCAAATTTATTGGCTTCAAATTTTCATATGCCAATTGTAAATCCAGGTGCGTACGGTGATGCGCGTGATGAGTTAGTTTACAATGGCGAGTTGAATCCAGTTTACAGAGTTCGATGTTTAGACGTTTATCATGAAACTAAATTTACGATTAATTTGTTTATACAAAGTGCTCCAGGTCCATTGGATCATATTTTAAGATGGAACCAATAATTTTGTATTTAAAAGTTTAACTAAGTGGTTTAAAGATTATGGCTAAGAAAAAGAAAAAATCAGAAGCAGCAGAAAATCTGATCGAATCGTTGATGGACGATTTGAAGGACTTGTCGTCTGATGCCTCTTATCACAATGATGTGTATAAGGGTGATTCTGATTCGGACAATCTTAGTGGGTATGAGTCTAGTGGAGCCTATGATGAAACTCATCAATCGGCTGATGTCAGTGATCTTTGGAAAAACTTAGAGGGTCATATTGACGTCAAAGCTTCCGATGAAATCGAAAAATCTGAATTTGTAGACGAAGAATTTAAAGTTGGCTTAGATGGTTCGTATGATTCTGGAAGTGATTTTGAATTGCCAGTGGTAAGTGATGACTTTCAAGGTCCATATGATGGCCCTTCTGTTGGTGATATTAATCAGTCTCCAAGTCAGATTTTTAATATCGCAGCTTCGAATGAAGATCCAACTGTTGCTCTGAATGCCTTTGCTCAATATGAAGACAAAAATATTGAGGATAAAACTTTTAATATTCAAGCGGATCAGAGTTTTTTACAAAATAATCCAGTTACTACGAATTTTACCAGTGCAGAGACGGTGGCTGTGGATGGGTTTGCGAGCGCTGCTAAAAAGCAAAAAAAATCAGAACCCCATGCAAAGGTGAGTGTAGGTTTTGCTAAACCTATGGCTGCTCATGGTGGCAATGTAATGACTTCTATTGATGCCAGTTTGGCTCAAGCTGAAAGCTTGCGCTTTGCTCAACAGAGAATTTTAGAATTAGAAAAAGAAAATGAAGTGCTTCGCGCTGAAAATGAAGAGCTAGCTTCGGCTGGCGAAATTATTCGTTCAAGAACGGATTCTATGGCGATTCAGATCAGCCAGCTGGAACGAGATAAGCAGGAAGCCCATGAGTCCTCTCAGAGTGAGCTTATTATTTTAAAAGGCAATTTGCAGTTCAAAGACAATGAAATTGCCACATATCGTAATCGTAATGAAGAACTCGAGGCTCGACTAAAATCAGATTTTAAAAAAATCAGAGTCCGAGAACGAGAACTTGAAAATAGATTAGAGATCATTAGAGCTGAAAAAGCTGCACTTATTCAGTCTAAAGATGAGTATATCTTAGAACAAAAAAGAAAGATTGATCAGCTATCTCAAGAGCTTGATAATTACCGTAAGAAATGTTTGGAACTCAACAAGCAAATCGAAGCGAATCAAGATCAGGTGAGAAGAACTGAGCGCGCATTGCGTTTAGCTTTGACGAACTTAGAATCTAAAGAGGAGAATCTGGTTCCGTTAAAGAAAGCTGAGTGATTATGGAAACTACCACACCCATTGAAAATACAGAAGGTTCAAGTGTTGTAGCCAAGGCTCCACCTGTCAAAAAAATCAAAGTCGTTATTAGTGATATCCATATAGGTAAAGGCCGTTTGCTTCCTCAGGGGGGAATTAACTCTCTCGAGGAGTTCTACTATGGGGAAAAACTCGTAGAGTTTATTCATTATTATTCAACGGGCGTTTATAAAGATTATGAAGTTGAATTAATCATTAATGGTGATTTTCTAAATTTTTTGCAGTGTGATTTTAAAGGTCATTTTTTAACGGTGATCACAGAATCTATTACTTTGGAGATTCTAAAAGATTGTGTTCGTGGTCATGCCAATGTTTTTCAAGCTCTAGCTGAATTTGCAGCAAAGCCGGGAAACTTAATTACCTATGTTGTTGGTAATCACGATCAGGGGATGTTGTGGCCGGCGTGTCGAGCCTATTTAAATCAAGTGATTGGTGCTCCTATACGATTTAAAAATATAGTTTATTATTTTGATGGTGTTCATATTGAGCACGGCCATATGCATGAAGCTGCAAATCGTTTGGATCCGAAAAAGTTTTTTCTTAAAAAAGACCTCGTAGAGCCTATTTTGAATTTGCCATTCGGATCACACTTTTTTTTAGAAGTGGTTTTGAAAATTAAAGAAACTTATCCGCATATTGATAAGATTAGACCCTTTGGAAAAATGGTAAGATGGTCTTTATTTAACGAAACGAGCGTTATTATGAAGGCCACATGGATGGCTTTAAAGTACTTTGTGCGCAGTGCTTTCGTAAAAGATCCACGTCGTAAATGGCCTTTAAAGAGAATTATCCAAGTTATCGCCGAAAGTGCTATTTTTCCGGATCTGAGTGATTCCGCTAAGAAAATTTTATCTGATGATAGAGTTCATACAGTGGTTTTCGGGCACACTCATGTTTATCAATATCGCCAGTGGTCAGAAAATAAAGAGTATTTTAATACAGGAACGTGGACGGAAGTTACTTCTTTAGATATTGTCTCTCTAGGGAAAATCACAAAACTCACTTATGTTCTTATTGAGTATCCTGAAGATGGAGGACGTCCTCGTGGTCGTCTGAAGGAATGGAAGGGATACCATCGTATTGAAGAAGACGTTGTGATCGCATAACCCCCAAAGGGATTAATGAATGACTGAAATTTCTCATATCTATAAACAGGCTCAAGAATCGCGTCTTAAACAGGCTCGCCATGCTTTGAGCAGTTTTTATTCTCGTACAGATATTGGTTTTAAAGAACTTCCTCTGCGTATTCAATTGTGGGAAGACTGCTATAAAATTGGTCATAAATTAGCCTCTCAATTTTCTTCTTTGGTGATTGTTGGGGTTGGTGGCAGTTCTTTGGGAACTGTGGTTATTTCAGAAGTATTTTCCGCTAAAAACATTCATTTTGTAGACAATGTGGATTCCCTGTCGTTTGAAGCTCTTTTTGAAGAGCTAAAAGATTTGAGTAAAACGGGATGGCTTTTTATTTCTAAAAGTGGAAATACAATTGAAACACTTTGTGCTTTGGAATTTGTAGAACAGCTTTATTATCACGAAGGTCTTTCGTTAGGAGCCCATTCAGCTGTTATTTCTGAAAATAAAGAATCAAGTCTTACTAATTGGGCTAAAACTCATTATGCATCTATTTGCCATGTTCCTCAGGATGTGGGTGGTAGATTTTCGGTTTTAAGTCCTGTAGGAATGTTGCCTGCTGTTTTCATGGGATTGGATATTGAAAAATTCCGATTAGGGGCAGCTAAAGCATTACAAAGTGAAAGCCTTATTGAAGCTACTATGGCACAAATTATGGAAAGCTTCGATCGCCAAGAATGGATTACTTTGTTGTGGTCTTATAGTTCTCGAATGAAAACTTTTGGTGGATGGTTTCAGCAGCTATGGGCAGAGTCTTTGGCAAAAAAAACTACCAAAGACGGAAAAACCGCCCCCAGAGCGAGCACTCCTGTGGCTGCGATTGGAGCTTGTGATCAGCATTCTATTTTGCAGCAAGTAATGGAAGGCACTCACGATAAGTTTGTGATCTTTCAAAGATTTGAAGATGCAGAATCTGGATCATTAAGCCTTGCAAAAAGCCAATTTCCAGAGACGAGTTCGTTAGTTCATAAAACTATGGGGCAGTTGTTAAAAGCAGAAGCTTTAGCTACTCAAGAGGCCTTAAATCAAGTAGGCGTGAACACGATGACTCTTAAGACTAAAGTCTTGGATGAAGAGGCCTTAGGATTTTTATTCATGTTTTGGCAACTAGTTGTTGCGGGTCTTGGTGAGGCGATGCAAATCGATGCATTTAATCAACCAGGTGTCGAGCTAGGCAAGAGACTAGCGAAAGAGAAATTGAGTAAAGCCTCGTTGTCAGAATGATTCTCGCAGACCTATAATTGTCTCTATGGCTCATAATGATGATCAAACAGAAAGCTTAGAAAAAACCAGTATAGTCGCTAGCGACACATTCAGAGGAAGACTGAGGGAAGCAGACGAAGTACCTCCAGCTCTTGTGGTTCTGATTGGACCTCCTGGTTATGTTGGTAAACAGTATCCTATTACTGCAAATGATATAGTGATTGGCAGATCTGTCGAAGCTCAAGTGTATATTGATGATAAAAGTATTAGTCGTTCGCATGCGAAATTTGCTGTTAACGGGAATGAAATTTCTATTATCGATTTAGGTTCTACCAATAAAACGATTGTAAATGGCGAAGTCGTTCCTCCTCTGGCATCTTGTCTTTTGAAAAATAACGATCAAATTAAAACGGGAAATATTATTTTTAAATTTCTCGAAAAGGGCAATATCGAAGCTATTACAAATGCGGCCATGTATGATCGTGCACAAAAGGATGCTTTAACAGGAGCCCACTCTAAAGGTGCTTTGCTGGATAAGGGCCCTGAGGCAGTGAAAAGGTCTGAGCTTTTAAATGAGCCTTTGAGTTTGGTTACTTTTGATATCGATCACTTCAAAAAAGTGAATGATACTTATGGGCATCCAGGTGGAGACTTTGTTTTAAAAGAGCTGTCTCACATAGTAATTTCAAAATTGATTCGTTCTAATGACTTTTTTGCTCGATATGGTGGCGAAGAGTTTGTACTTCTTTTATCAGGTTCTTCTGCAAAGGTTGCTGGCGAAGTCGGAGAGAGGATTCGCCAAACTATCGAAGCCCATGATTTTGTATTTGAAGGCAAAAAAATTATTGTGACGATTTCTGTGGGCATTGCGACGAAGCTTCCACATGAGTCAGAATGGACTCAAATTTATGAAAGAGCAGATAAGGCGCTTTATCATTCAAAACAGAACGGGCGAAATCGCACCACTCTTGCTCAGTAGTTTTTGAAAAGGTTTCGAGGTTTCAAGATTTCAAAATCTACCTTAAGTATTTAATATAGAGTTAAAAGAAAACCCCTTCATTTGAAGGGGTTTTTTTTGCCACAAGCAGGGCGAATTCTCTGAGTATAATATAAGACGGCCCGTAAAGACTATCCATAAGCAATGCTTATGCGTGTCATAAATAATTTTAAAATCCTAAATAACTTCATATAGTTAGTGGCTTTTTGGCCCCATAAATGTCGGCACTGAGATTGCAATGTTAAATCTGTGTAGGCGGTCTGGGTTTGGGGGCGAATTTACCGGCAGCTGAGGGAGGATGGATCTTCCCGATGAGAAAAAAATTCATACTATTAACCGAATTTATACAGAAGCGAGTCAAAGTATGGAGAGAGATCTTAGTTTTTCGGATCTTGAACTGGTAGAAAAAGTAAAGTCAGGGGAGAGACATTATTTTTCCGAACTCGTGAAGCGACATCAGAGAAGTATACTACGAATGAGTTTACGATTTGTTAAAGACCTGGATACGGCTGAAGATGTAACGCAAGAAGCGTTTATCAAAGCTTACGAAAAGCTCAACAGCTTTGAAGGACGTAGTTCTTTTAAAAGCTGGTTGTTTCAAGTCGCAGTGAACACAGCTCGAAATAAACTTCGGGAGTGGAAAAGGGAAACTGTAGATATTGAAAATGTTCATCTAGCAGTTGCCGCAGAGGTTGAAAATGACATGGTTCATTTAGCAGTTTCTGACATTATTAAAACGGAGATCGACAAGTTGCCGTTTAAACAAAAAACGGCCTTGGTATTAAGAGTTTATGAAGATCTGAGCTTTAACGAAATTTCTGAAATTATGGAGTGTCCTTATGACACCGCTAAAGCGAACTACAGACATGCTTTATTAAAGCTAAAACAGGTTTTAGGAGAGCAACAGGAACTTAAAAATTGGACATCAGAAGTAGGTGGATTCTTTATGGAAGTACAAAAGCAGTATGTGGAAATTGAAGGCTAGCGTATGGTAGATATGAATTCGAATAAAGACTTGAATCAAGTCAAAAGGAAACTGCGTTCTAATGATACTCAGTTAATGTTAGATGATGCTTTTTTCGAGAAGCTTCATGATAAGATTATGACGGAGGTTTCAAAAACCGAAATTAAAGAAGTTACGCTATGGCACAAATCTAGGAGTTTGTTGAAAGCTCACTGGAAAGATTGGTCTTACCCCGCTGGGGGAATGGCATTACTTGCATTAGTCATGTTATTGACTCCGCAAATGTCAAAAATTAATGAGACCATGATGAGAGCTGGATTGTACAGCGATGGAAATGAAAGGATTCTCCAAGAGGCCTTACTGGACCCTAGCGTATTGTCCCAGACTTTGATCATTAGTCAGACGGAAACAGACTTTTTTATGGACGTAGCTAAAGATTCATTTGAAAATTTCTCTATAGAGAGAATAAACAAAATAATGGGTGAAGCTCGTAAGTAATTCCCCATTTTTGATGGGTGAATCGCAGTGAATTTTAAGTTTGTTACAGCAATAATTATCATCTTAATTCCGATTTTTGCTCTGTCGCAAACTTCATCTAATAAAAATCGCTTGGAAGAATTCTTGATTTGGAAGATGAGTGATGAGTTAAAGCTCACCTCCAAAGAGGAAAAAGAATTCTCTAAAATTATTAAAGAGCTTAACTCTAAGAAAAACAATTTGAATTCCGAATTAGCCCTTCAACTAAAAAAAGTTGCAGAGGCCAAAGAGTCTTCTGAACGAAAAAAACTTTTAAAGTCTTATCGTAAAGCTTTGTCGGACTATAATGGTTTGTCGGTGGAAGAATTCGATCGTATGCAAGGGCTTCTGGGGGATGAAAAACTGAGTGCCTATTTACTATTTAAACAGGACTTAGGAGATAAGTTAAAAAATATGCTAACCAACTCAGAAGCTCAAGAGTTTAAGCAGATAAAAGAGCTTCCTGAACCTAAAGTCATTAGAGAGAAATAGTCGATATTATTTTCTTTAGTTCAGCCTCAGGGTCTTTGGCAGATTCTAGTTTTTTACAGTTTTCCATAAATAATTGAAAATCGCTTTTTGAAACCTGATAGAGCTTTTCAAAGTCTGTTAGGTCGTTCATATAAGTTTTATAAACTAACAATCTAGCATTATTGAGTTCTATTTCTGGAAACTTTAAATATGTTTCAGTCTTGAGTTGCGGTACTACGTTTTTTGTAAAATGCTCTTGGATAGTTTTAATTCTGGAGTTTCGTACATCTTCATTTTTCTCGGTGGTATTTTGGTACCAAGTTTTTAAATCTGATATTTCTTTTGAGATAAATTGAGAAAAAGTGTGGTGATCATCATTGATATTTTTAACATCCGCTAAAGTTTTGGAATCAGGTCCTTCTTTTTTTAAGAAAAATAATTCAGCACCTTTATTTCCCATAAATGTAGCTAAGCGTTCATTAAAATCTGCTGCGTGTTTAATGTACAATGTTGAGTGGACAGTTTCGTGAATGATTGTATTTACAAGATCATAATCAGAATAGCGTAACATCGAGCTGAGCAGTGGATCGTTAAACCACCCGAGAGTG
>JBHIVS010000111.1:0-7949 GCA_041987885.1 Pseudobdellovibrionaceae bacterium
GACGCGGAGAAAGGTTACATTGGTTAGTTCATCGGCATTATTTTGTTTTATATTGAGTCAAAAAAGAAAGAGCTAGACCTATGGCCTAGCTCTTTAAAGAATTAAATCATCTCAATGGATTTAAATAGAGGACGCAAATTCTTTTAAGAAAGAAGAAAATTGTTGTTCAACCCGTTTTGCAGTTTCTGTGACTTCGTCGTGAGAAAGTTTCTCTGTTGAAATTCCAGCAGCTAAATTAGTAATGCAGCTTAAAGCAGCCACTCTAAGCCCTAGGTGATTTGCTGCGATGGTTTCAGGCACAGTGCTCATACCGACTGCAGATCCGCCAATTAGTTTTAAATAGCGAACTTCGGCCGGAGTTTCGTAAGTAGGACCAGAAACCCCACAATAAATTCCTTTGTGGTAGCGAGTCCCTTGCTTTTGTAAAACTTGTTCCATGGTTGAACGCAGACGTGAGTCATATGCCTCACTCATATCTGGGAAACGAGGTCCGAGTTCTTTAATATTAGGTCCCATGAGAGGGTTATTTCCCATAAGATTAATATGATCCTCAATGATCATAAAATCTCCTGCTTGCATGTTTGCCCCCATGCCACCTGCAGAGTTTGTCAAAATTAAACTTTCAATACCTAACATTGCAAGTGTTCTAACTGGGAACACAACTTCTTCCATGCTGTGACCTTCGTAATAGTGCACACGCCCTTGTAGAACAGCTACAGTTTGTCCGTGCACTTTACCAAAGATTAGATTTCCAGAGTGTCCTTCAACCGTAGGAGGACAGAAATTTGGTATATCCTTATAGGGTAGAGTCATTTCGATTTCGATTTCTTTTACGAAACTTCCCAATCCAGAACCAAGAACTATTCCAACCTTAGGTTTAGTGTTAGTTTTTGAACGAATGAACGCAATTGTCTCTTGAAGTTTATTGAGTACCAAAGTTGTCTCCTTTATCCCATTCGTCATTAAGTCAAAGTTTTCAGTATCAAACTAGGCTTAGAAATATTTTGCAAGGAAATAGTCATTGCTGATTTTAGCATAGGAGCTGTTGATTCTAATAAGCTTAAATCATCGCCATGCAATGTGAATAGAGTATCTCCTGTCTTAACGGAATCGCCAACTTTGTGATGAAACTCGATACCAGCGGTTGGCGCAATGATGTCTGCAGTTTTCGCACGACCTGCTTTAATTAAAATACCAGCAACGCCAATGCTTTCTGTGTTAAACGATTGCACCATTCCATCTTTTTCTGAAGTTACTTTTACAGAATACTTTGGTTTTGGTACAGCAGCCAAATTACCATCATGAATTTTACAGAGCTCTTCAAATTTTGCGTAGGCTTTGCCAGATTCAAGAATATCTTTGGCAAGCTTGTAACAGGCTTCAAATGAAGGTGCTTTATTTGCAAGCAATAGCATGTGTGCTGAAAGCTGCAAGCTTAGTTCGCGAGTGTCTTCGTAGAGATCATATCCATTTGGACCCATGAACTTTTCATTTTTCATGATGGCAATACACTCATCAACTTCAAGAGAATTTCCAGCAAAGCGGCCTAAGGGTTGATCCATGTTTGTAATAAGTGCAGTGACTTTTTTCCCGTAACCTTTTGCAATTGACATCAAGTTTGTTGCTAACTCTTCGGCTTTTTCTGGTGTCTTCATAAAGGCACCAGAGCCATATTTAACATCTAAAACTAAACCGTCGATGCCTTCTGCAAGTTTTTTGGACATAATCGAAGCACAGATGAGTGGTAAACTTTCTACAGTGGCGGTTACATCTCTAAGGGCATAGATTTTTTTATCAGCGGGGCAAATTTCTTTAGTTTGTCCAATGAAACAAATTTTATGCTCGGTAACTAAATTGATAAATTCAGTCAGGGTTTTTTGTGTATTAAATCCAGGAATAGCTTCTAGTTTATCTAGCGTTCCTCCTGTATGCCCAAGTCCTCTTCCTGAAATCATTGGAACTGGAATTCCAGCCGCAGCAACAATAGGACCTAAAATTAAACTCGTTTTATCTCCAACACCACCGGTAGAATGTTTGTCGACTTTAAACTCAGGAATATCTTTAAAGGAAACGATCTCACCAGAGTGAAGCATTGATTTTGTTAGAGATAGTGTTTCTTCTGAAGTCATACCTTTAAAGAATATTGACATCAAAAGAGCAGACATTTGATAGTCAGGAATAATGCCGTTAGCGTAACCTTGAATGAATTCATTTATTTCATCGGAGGTTAATTGAAGACCATCGCGTTTTTTCTTAATAATTTCTGCTGGTAAAAAAGCCATTTTAGTATCCTCCTAGGACTTGCCCGCCGCCTACAATTGTAACACCTGAACTGGTTCCTAAACGGCTAGCCCCAGCAGCGATCATATCTTTTGCTTGTTGTGCATTCTTAATTCCGCCCGAAGCCTTTACTTCAAGCAAAGATCCCACAATCGATTTCATGAGTCTTACGTCATCAAGAGTAGCTCCGCCTGTGGAAAAACCTGTGGAAGTTTTTACGAAGTTTGCTTGTGCATCCATCGCTGCTTTGCAAGCGGACTTTTTTTCGTCATCATTTAACAGACAAGTTTCAAGGATAACTTTCACAATTCTTCCTGAGGCCGCTTGTACAACACTTCGAATATCATCCTCGACGTATTGGATTTGTCCTTGCTTAAGAGCGCCAACAGATAAAACCATATCGATTTCATCTGCTCCGTTTTCAACAGCCAGTTGGGTTTCGTAAGCTTTGGCATTTGAGGCCATTGCTCCTAAAGGGAAACCAACAACGGAGCAAATTTTAACAGTACTTCCTGTTAGGAGTTTTTTACACAGAGGAACATACATTGAATTTACACAGACACTATAGAAGTTATGTTCTTTAGCCTCTTGGCAGAGTTGAACTATTTGTGCTTCGGTAGCTTCTGGTTTTAGCAGAGTATGGTCAATATATTGACTTAATGTCATCGTGCACCTCAAAATTAAGTAAAAGCAAAGTATCTTAGATCTTTTAAGGAGGCAATCTTGTCGCTAGTGAAGGCCATAATAATTTCTGTAATTATCTGTTCAATGACCAGTGGCTCCGTATATGCTCAAGAGCAACCTCAGTTAATTAAGAGAAGCGTTGCAACAGTGCTGTTTTCTAGTATCGGTGGCGCTATTTTGGGTTTGAGTACATTGTCATTTTATGGTGAGCCGCAAGAACATACCGAAAATATAGCTTACGGAGCGATTTTAGGATTTGTGGGGGGGATTAGTTATTTGTCATATAGAGGTATGCAAAGGCCTGCATATAATCCGAATACATTTTCACAAATGGAAATACATGAAAATCGCAGACTTTTAGCCACTAGTAAAGCAAACCAGCCTGCGATGTTTAATTTGTATTTTGAATATTAGTTTATTTATCTCCAAGCCCTGCGGATCCTAGAAAGGTTTTTGCATCTGTTGCGGAAACCTTTCCTTTTTTTACAAGTTCCTCAATGTATTTTTCAAAAAGAATCATTCCATGTGCTGCGCCAGTTTGCATTGCTGAAGCAATTTGATGTAACTTTCCTTCGCGAATTAAGTTTGCAATTGCTTTGGTATTTCTAAGCACCTCATAAGCAGCTACGCGACCT
This sequence comes from Pseudobdellovibrionaceae bacterium, assembly GCA_041987885.1. GTDB lineage: Bacteria > Bdellovibrionota > Bdellovibrionia > Bdellovibrionales > Bdellovibrionaceae > Bdellovibrio. The sequence goes on from JBHIVS010000111.1 coordinate 3,600, forward strand.
TGTCCATCTGCGCGAGTAAATAATGTTTGCGCGACAACTCCACGAAGAGATTCCGAGAGCATCGTGCGGATCTGTTGTTGTTGTCCAGCCGGAAAAACGTCGATAATACGATCGACAGTTTTTGCAGCACTATTAGTATGAAGTGTTCCAAACACTAGATGGCCTGTTTCTGCGGCTGTTAGAGCAAGAGAAATTGTTTCTAAGTCACGCAACTCACCCACAAGCAGGATATCTGGATCTTCACGAAGAGCAGCTTTAAGAGCATTTGCAAAGCTCTTAGTATGACTTCCTACTTCACGTTGATTTACTAAGCTTTTGATATTGGGATGAACGAACTCGATAGGGTCTTCGACGGTGATGATATGAGCCTCGCGAGTAGCGTTAATTTCATGAATCAAAGATGCCAACGTTGTCGATTTACCCGATCCAGTAGGACCGGTGACAAGTACTAACCCGCGATCGCAATCGATAAGATCCATCAGCGCAGGTGGTAATCCTAATTCAGCGGCCGTTTTAATTTTTTCAGGAATAATACGCATCACAGCGCCTAAACCTTTACGTTGCATAAATAAATTACAACGGAAACGACCGATGTCTTTGAGAGTATATGCGAAGTCGAGCTCCCATTTTTCAACGAAAGCTTTTTTTTGTTTTTCAGAGAGAATTTCAAACATGAGGCCTTGAACGTCCTGATTTGAAAGTTCACGATAATTCAGTGGAACCATATTTCCATGCAAACGAAGATGAGGTGGAGCACCGCTTGTAATATGCAAGTCAGACGCACCTTGTTCTACCATTACTTTAAAGAGTTCATCAATTGTTGCCATCTTACTCCTCAAGACGTTTATCTACGCGAATCTTGTCGGCTAATTTTGAGAAAATATAAAATAATAATGTAAAATCCCAAGTTTATTGGACTTACGTCTTTTAAAGGAATATATGGTTTATCGAGAGCTAATATTTTTTATATAATTTTACTTCATAGTTCTCTCGTCACTGACTAGATCTTTGTCATAAGGAGCCCAAGGTGTCTGCTGAAATTCTAATTAATGTTAGGCCTCAAGAAACTAGAGTTGCTTATGTCGAAGGCGGAATCCTTAGTGATTTAAAAATTGAAAGAAAAACATCCCCGACTCTTGTGGGTTCAATCCATCGTGGAACGGTGATTAGAGTTTTGCCTGGGATGCAGGCTGCTTTTGTTGATATTGGTTTAGAAAAAGCGGCTTTTTTATATGTAGGTGATATTCGCGAAGATGTTGATGACAGCTTTTTATCTGCGGTCGATAGGGATGAGCCCTTAGATGAGCTTGAGGATGATAAACCAATATCTCATCAAGTAAAAACACCGATTCAAGATATGGTTAAAGAGGGGCAATCTATTTTGGTTCAGGTGGCAAAAGATCCTCTTGGAACTAAGGGCGCACGATTAACAACTCATTTATCTTTGCCTGGAAGATTTGTGGTGTTTTTGCCAACGGTTAGACATTTGGGAATTTCACGTCGTATTGAAGACGAAAAAGAAAGAGAAAGACTTCGCCAGCTTGTTCATAAGATTAATCCATCTGGAGGAGTTATCGTACGTACTGCCGGTGAAGGTGCATCAGAAGAGTTGTTAAAGGCAGATATCGAGTATTTAGATCGTCAGAGTAAAGAAATTTTTAAGTTATATGAGAAAAGAAAAACACCAGGAGCTTTACATACAGAACTAGATATTGAGCTCCGTGCATTGCGTGATCTAATGAGTGAAAATGTGACAAGTGTGTGGGTAGATGATGTTGAGGTTCACAAAAAAGTTGTAAAATTTGTTTCTCAATTTATGCCTAAATATAAGCAAAACATTGTGCTCTATGAAGAGAAAAAACCTCTCTTTGATCTGTATGACATTGATATTGAAATTTCTAGATCAATGGAGCGAAAAATGTGGCTAAAATCAGGCGGCTACATTGTTATCGATGAGGCTGAAGCTTTGGTTGTCATTGATGTGAACACGGGTAAATACGTAGGCAAAAAAGATCTTGAAGAAACGATTTTAAAAACGAATTTAGAAGCGGTTCGAGAAGTAGCTCATCAGCTACGCATTCGCAATTGTGGTGGAATCATTATTATCGACTTCATTGATATGGAAAAAGAGTCTCATAGAGAAAAAGTCCTAGAAGCCTTGGCTGAAGAGCTTTCCAAGGACAGAGCCCGTACAAATATTGTTTCGATGTCAGAATTAGGCTTAGTAGAAATGACAAGAAAACGTATCCGTCCGAGTTTAATTAAAACTCTTTGTGAGCCTTGTACGTATTGTGATGGCAAAGGTTATATTAAACGTAAATCGACAATCGCTAATGATATTTTTAGAGAGCTTGAGCGTGATGCTGATATGCTAATCAATAAAAAAACATCTGTGGTTATTCATTGCCATAGTGCGGTTGTGGATTGGATTTATGAGGTAGAGGGGGAAACTCTGGACCTACTTGAAAAGCGTCTAGGGCGCTCAGTGGCATTTAAAATTGAGCCAAACTATCATCATGAACAGTATGAGATCTTTTTTGTTTAATACTGATTTAGGTCTAGTTTAAAATTCTAATAGCCGCACCGATAGGTGTGGCATGAAATTACAAATATTTTTCGCCACGCTAGTAAGTTTTTTTGTGTTGTGTCTTCCGCAGGCTTTTGCGGATAGTCGTAATTCATGTGGATTTTCCTATACTGGCAATGCAACTCTACGTCAGATGAGTACCGCCGTCTGTAATTCTGCTAAAAGTTCTTCTGAATGCCAAAATTTATACAAGGAATTGAAATCAAAAAATATTGATGTCAATTCACGTGCATTGAATTGCACTGACAAAAATCTTTTAGTTAAATCCTTTGAAGATTTTTCGAACTTTAGAAATGGCTGTGCTTCGGGTGGCTGGAACTTCGTAAAAGATTCTTTCATTAGTGTGGGTACGTTTATTGGAGAGTCTGCTGCGAAGGCAAAAATTGCTTATGACTCAGAAGTAGCTGAAAACAAAGTGTGTGATGCTGATCCAAATGGAGTTAAGAAATTATATGATCAGCACAATAAGTTTTCCGTAAAGGCGCTTCAAGTTCCGTTGCCTTCTACTGCGAATTTAAAGAAAACAAGCTGTCTTGTTGCAAAGTTAAATATTAAGTCTGGAGTTGCTACGAAGGCCGCAGCTATTTCGGCTTCAATTGCCTTAAAAAAAGCAAAAAAACAAGCTTTGAATGTATCCGAAAAGGAATTTGAAGATTGGCATTTAAAGAATATTGGGCTTCCGAATTTGAACCTTCAGGAAAAAGCCAAACAGTATATCAAAGAACAAGGGATTAAGCTTCAGTGCTACAATGCAAGAGCTCAGGCAGAAATGATGTGTGAGGCAATTGCCGAAGTGGCCTCTATGGCTGTTGGTGGTGCCGGTGCCGCAGTTAAAGGAGCTAAGGCGGCGAAGCTTGCGGAAATGAGTGGTGTCTCGGCGAAGGCTGTAGAAGCAACAAAGGCCGTTCAAACTGGGTCTAAACTAGGGGCGGCAACAGCTGCGGAGTTAGCGGCGGCAGCAAAGCTAAGTAACGTAGAGCGTGTAGCGAGTGCGGAGCAGCTTATTGGTCGTCAATTAACTCAGGCGCAAAAAAATGCACTTATGAAGGCGCATGAGGTCGGTGCCGATGCAGGGAGGGGCTTTGGGAGTTATACAACTGCCGATCTTTCGTCCAAGGCTAGAATATTAGAATCAAATGGTTTTTCTAAAACTGAACGCGAGCTTTTAATGCGTCGAGGAATTGCCGGTGTACAGACTAATAGTCAAAAAGCTCGAAGTTTTGCCAATACAACAAGGCTTGAAGCAGAACGAGCACGTGCCGCTAATAACATGGCAAAATCACAAGAGCTGTACAAACAGAGTGCGACTGCTATGGAGACTTTTTTGAAAGATACTGCGACAAAGAAAACAGCTAGGGACTATGCAGACGCAGTTTATCTGAATCAAGCAGCAGGCGACTACGATAAAGCCGCAAAATATATGATGAATCGATACAATATGGAATTTGCTGATGTCAGAGATACTGCCCGTAGAAATGAGATGATATTTGAGCGTATGCGTCAAAATAAAGCTGATTTACGGAAGAATTTAAATGCAGATCCGCGAAACCCAAATAGGCTTAAATACTATGAAGATGAGAAGAAGTTGATTGAAGCCTTCATTCAAAGTGGGCAAATTAAGTTTACCCCAAGTCATTTAAATGAGTTAAGACGTTAAAACCTTGATTTAACCCTGTAAAAAATTCACGGATCTCGCAACCAGACGAGATCCTAAAAAATGAACAAACAAGTTGCTTCCAGAGCTATTTTTCGCTAATCTCTGC
>JBHIVS010000112.1:0-7875 GCA_041987885.1 Pseudobdellovibrionaceae bacterium
GTAAAAAATGTCGCCGGCCTTCGCATCAACAGGAAGCTCCACACCCGTCGGAGATGTAAGAACTTCAGTCGTTCCGACTCTATCCCAGTCTTGCCCTCCGTAAATGTACATACCTCTGATGTTCGGGTCTTCATCAGAACGGAAGAACAGCTCGCCGGTGCTGGGGGTAAGTGGGAATGCTGATCCAATAGCCACCGTCATATTCGTGACTACTGAGCCTTCTTGGAGTTGAATGCCGTGGAACTTCATTTCGGGATAGATATAGTTTGAACGATATTCATATTTAGCCCTAAATATCAAACAGATTTCTTCATAGACAAAAGATGATCACGTTTAAGCAATTCCTCTTAGAAGGCGGCAAAGCCACGGAAAAATTCGGCACTGTAAGAGCGAACCAGGCTGATATGAAGTCAGCAATTAAATTCGTCTCAAAACATGCAGGAATTGATGAAAAGCTGCTTGTTAGTCGTTTGTTGGGCTCTGCTAGATTGACTTATAAGGGTGCACAGAAGGACTCTGGTGATATAGACATTGCGGTCAGCACCGAGGAATTTGACAAAGAGTCTGTGGTAAGTAAACTAAAAAGTGCCACCGGAATGACGCCTCATGTTACAGGCGGAAGCACATATTCATTTGCTGTTCCTGTTGAATCCGGAAGAAAGGTGCAAGTTGACTTAATGTTTGTCCCAGATGTCGAGTGGGCTAAGTTTTCTCATCATGCTGCAGAAGGCAGTAAGCATAAATCTGGCGTCAGAAATGAGCTTATTCACTCTGCGTTGAAATGGTCTATGGAACCTGGGAAAGACTTAAGAATCAAAGACGCAAGTGGAAATGATATCGTTCGCGCATCTCGAGCTTACAAGTTAGATCAAGGTGTTGAACGAATATTCAAACTCGCACCATTACGAAAAGATGGAAAAGGGCGAGTAAAATCTGTGGCTAAGGCTGATCCAAATGAAATTCAAAAAGCTCTTGATCAGATTGGCCATTCAGGGAAGTTTGCAAAGACTCCTGATGTCATTCGCGACCCTGATGTATTTGCGAAATTACTATTTGGGCCAACAGTCTCTGGAAAAGATATGCTCTCAACTGAGCAAATGATTGGTCTTATCAAAAAATACAAGGCGAAATACGCCGATGAAATTTTCAAAGACGCCGTCAAGGGAATGAAGAGGCTGAATTTCCAAGTTCCAGATGAACTGAAGAAATACGAATAAGGGACCATCTGGTCCCTTATTTTATTGGAAAGATGGTAGGTGTTCGAAAACCCAAACTATCAAGTTGTCTTTAGGAGGAACTACTTCTCCACGATTTACTTTGTCTTGAAGATCAAAGCAAGCCTCCCAGGTTTTGTCTCTTAGCTCGACGCATCTTTGACCTTCAAGCCTAAATCGTTCTACCGAGCTAGTCGCGTAGGTGCACGCTGACAAGATATTGTCATATCCCATAGATTTGGCGTAATCATCAAGTCTACGTTGAACTGTGATCTTGATAGCATTAATCACTTCATCTAGTTGCGGTTGTTCTTCTACAACGTGCCATACTGTGAACCACCTGCCATCAGATTGTTTTTCAGCCGTGTAGTAACAATTTTCTGATGGCTTCTCTGTAAAGACTAGTTCTTCCATGCCAAGATGTTGAACATCTTCTGCTTTGAATACTACAGGAAATGACACGTTTGGAAATTCTGATCTCAAACGGTCTTCAGAAAAAATTGCGCCATCTGTTGTTCTAACAAAAATCATCAGTAATCTCCAACGTGAATGTTACCACCAGCATAAATTAGAATTTTATTTCCTACTGTGTAACTTGTTATTCCATTATTCCCAATGCTAGGAGCAGGCGATATCGGAGCCCAAGAAAGGCCATCAGTAGATTTAAACATCATATCGCCTGAACCTGATGAGCTACCAATTGTCATAAGAAACCCGCCTAAAACGGTTTCGACTCTCAATGATTGGAATGAAGTGAGCCCAAATCCAGCTCCTAAAATATTTCCACTTGTCCATGATGAAAAAGAGTTCACCGGAGAATATGCAATTCTGTTAAATGTTTCTGCATTTCTCAGAGCTACAAATCTCCCATTCGCGTTGAAAATATCAGCAGAAGCAAGGTATGTTTGCGAAATGGCGCCTAATTGAGTACTGTTTAGCGGATTAGAAAAAGTCCAATTTACACCGTCTGTGGAAGTGAATGTTTTGAAATCCCCATCGTACCCGTTAAAATCTGATCTTAAAGAAAACTTATAACTTAAGATCATGTATGTGCCGTTAACAAAACACATACCCGACTGGTATGCAAATCTTACGTTGTTTTGCCCAGATACAGAATTACTGTCCAAAACAGACCACGTCCAGTTTGCCCCGTCATCAGAAACTCCAACCCTAGATGGAAAACCAGAATCGCTTGATCCGAGCAATATAAACAATTTCCCATTCACATATTGGATTCGCTGGGCACGCCCATTTGGCGTAGTTAAAACTCTTGTCCATGTTACACCACCGTCAGTGGATCTTAGAAGATATGCTCCGTTGTTTTGATCAGATGATCCATTATTTGGATTAGCTAATGCGTACCCAGTAAAGGTACCTGGAATATTACAAAATTCTTCACAAAATCTGGATCCTGCGGCAGCAACAAATGAATTGTTTGTTGTCCAGGTTATACCATCTTCAGAAGTTTTAGCGGTATAAGCGGTTGAAGCACTTACGGATGAGTCAGTAGTAAATGAGGCTATGTATCTAGATCCTGCCCATCCAAGCCGTGGAAAATAGTTTCCGAATGGGACTGTGGTCCATGACTTTGGATTAAGCGGTGACCCAGACGAGACTGAACTCTTAACAAGTCTCTTTAGCATTACTTCATGTCCTTGCCGAGAAACAATCCGGTCCAAGTGGCGCCGCCGTCATATGTCATGAATGCCAGAACATCTCTACCATTTGCAGTAAGTGTTGGGGCGACTCCACCGGCCCATTTAATTCCAGCCCACCAAGTTACTACAAATGAGCCGCCGTTAGTTAAATCAAGAACAAACGATGCCAGGCGTCCAGAAGCTGGAACATTAGAAAGTGAGAATGTAGTGGCTGCGGTTACTGTCTTTGAAAAAACTGCGGCGGCCGATAGATCGATAGTGTTACCAGACATGATAACACTGCTTTCTAATACAGCTCCATTAATCCACACGTTTCCATTGGTCTGCACTTGAAGCACATCCTTGACAATATTGTCAAGATTTCCAGTGCTAAGTTTGATTGACCCATCCTGAGACGCTGGTGTTGTGAGAACAAAGTTTCTAGATGGTGTTATTGATTGCCCGATTTGAATGTTTCTAATGACTAAATTTGACATACATTCTCCAATCAGAAGCCAAAGGCCACCCAGCCGATTCCAGTATCAGCCCACGTTCCAGTGCTTAGACTTTTACCGTACGCTCTAAACTGTGTTCTGTCTACAACAACGGCAGCTGTCGGGTTTGCTCCGCTACCACCGGAATCGCTAGAAACAACAACAAAGCATGAATTTGGAAATGGGGTGTTGAATGGAACCAACTTGCCAGACTGACCATCACCTGAAAGGTATGATGCGTAACCCCACTGGATAATTAGACCATTAGGGAATTTGTGGTACCCATTTGTTGCTAGGTTTCCAACGTGATCGGCAAAAGTGACAACTGGTGAACCTAAAGACCTCAATTGCGATAGGGCATCAATAGCTGTTGACGCCATTTTAAGAACTTCAGTTCCATTATGAAGGAACGTACCAGATCCATCTGGATTTGCTTTTACTGCGATAGTCATTTTTAAACTCCTGCGAAGACGCAAGGAAGAAGTGCAACGTTTCTTGGGCGTGTCACACCAGAATGTTGCTGGAATGAAATTGACGTAGACCCAGTATCTGATAAGTTAAAATCAGATACTCTAGAAGCAATTGACATTTGCAGGCCAGTTGCCCAACTGGCCTTAGGATCGTCAAGACCCCACTTAGCAAAATCGCCACCATAAATGGGAACGTTTACGGAGTTTCCAGGAGTCACGTCTTCACCGCCAACAATAGATCCCTTTTGCCAAGAACCAAATGTTCTACCAGCATCTTCACCACGGGTGCCGTCCCAGCCGCGGATAAATTCTCCACGAAGGTCTGGAAGGTTAAAAGTGGTAGACCCATCTCCAACGCCGTACAAGGTGCCAATTGCTGCAAAAAGCGACGCGTATGTTGTTCTGCTAATGGCACGACCATCGCAAATTAGAAAGCCAGTTGGCGCAGCCTGCATTGCAAAGAAGCACACTTGGCCTACCAAGAATGGTAGACCGGTTGTTTGTACTCCGTTAGTGCCGCTTAGTTGTAAAGGCATATGTTACCTCAAATAATTGTCCAAGTAGATCCATTAGGCACTGTAACAGTGACACCATTATTTATGGTTACCGGCCCAGCTGTCATTGCATTCTTTCCAGCCGTAATGGTGTAGCTTGTCGTGATGACGGTGTCGTTTTCCCAGAACACTTTGTCATTACCACCACCAGTGGCGCCGCCTGAAGTCACATACCCTGCATCGTTGGCGAATTGACTGATGTTCGAGCCAGCAGATACATAGTTTGCGTCGTTTGTGAGCTGGCTAACTTTGTTCAGATTACCCTGATCCCAAATAGTTCTGAATGCGCCCCAATTAGAGACGTCTGTGGTGTCATCATTGACGCGATACTTCAGGCCCCCGGTCGGTGCCGCTTCTTCAAAGTTCCAGTTAGCCGCAATTTGAACAGCTCTGTCTCCAGAGCTTCCACCCATAACAGTGATGCCTACAAAGTATTGGCCTATATCTGAGGATTGATACGCATCAAAACCAGAAACAGAACCAGCCAAATACTTCGTTGGCTGCATGGTGGCGGCAGAAGCCGAAGATGGGAATCTGTAAAAGTAAGAAGGTCTCACCAGTGTTACGACACCAGGATTTGGCGAATCGGAAAATATTTGAACTGAGGAAGACCCAGCAGAGGGCGTTGCGTTCAGCCCAGTAATCCCAGTCCACGCCACAGCATTAGCGGTACTGGCAGTTGTCGCTGAAGTTGCAGATCCTGCAGTTGCCGCATAAGTTGCATTTCCAACGTTGAGAGACGATTGGTTGGCCCATGTTGGCGAGCTGTTGCCATTTGACAAGAGCACTTGGCCTGCGGAGCCCGCCACGGTGAAACCATACGAGGTTGATGAAGCACCATATGCTACCCCGCCGGTGACAACCGAGGTGGAACCGGTTCCACCGCGAACAATTGGGAGGGTTCCAGTGAACGCTGAGTTGCCAAGATTCAGATAGTACGAGCTGTTCTGCCCCGCAAAAAGATCAGCGTCAAGACCTGAACCGGCGCCATCATTACCAGCATGCCACACTTGCTGATTAAACCACGTAAGCCCTGAAGTCGCAGAGCTTGCGTTGATTCCAAGACCAGAGGTCAGTGTTCCACCATCAGCCCAGTTGCTTCCGTGCCCAATGAAGATGCTGCTGTTTACGCCTTCAATAATTCCAGGCTTATTGGTGCCACCAGAATCTTGGTTACCAATTAGGATTCGTTGCTTGTTGTTTGTCGCTGAAACCTTCAACACATTTGGCACTTGAAGGGTACCGGTCATCACGTCACCGGCTTTGAGAACAAACGTGTCTACAGCGGATACCTGCATCCACCCCTGACCCACTTGGCTACCTAGTTGGCCAAGGTCAGTGTCGCCAATAATTCCGTAGATGTAAAGACCCTGCGGTTTATTTCCAGAGCTGTCTACTTTGTAGAACAGTGTGCCATCTGGAGTTGAGATGCTGTTTGGAAGCGTTGACCCATATGAAATTAGGGCGCCGCCTGTTAGAAGTTTAGACATATTTTTACCAGACCAAAGGTGTAATTTTCTTCATTGCATCTTCAAGCGAGATAGCAATAGGGTTAGAAGACAAATCAGACACAATAGAATTGATCTGCACTCTCATTTGATCACGCAGTTCAATGGCTTTTTCAGCATCTGCTCTAATTGTAGGAACATTACTATTGGCGAAAGACATTGCATCGTTTAAATCAAGGAATCCTTTGCTCTTTGCAAGTGCATTGAGGATACGATTTCCTTCCACGATCATTTGCTGTTTCAGCTCATCAGCCTCAACAATTAAGCCTTTTACTAGAGTATCTTTGTTCTTGTCGTAAATCAAGTTTCCTTTAAAAAAGAGGATGTCCTCACCCTCTTTTGCTTCTCTTACCATAACTGTGTCTGGAACTTCTTGGACGCAGTCATTAAGACTTAGAATTTTTCCAGTAGAGATTTCAATGTTGAAGTATTTCATTACTTTCTCCAGACGGCAAGGTAGTTTGCGTAGCCAGTTGCACGTTGTTCAGAGTTGTAAACAGTAATCCTAACGCGATCACTTTGCACTGTGTGATAGCAGTAAAGTGAGTCGTTATTATCAACGTCACCGTTGAAGAAAATCGCATTTATTGATGGAACAAATGCCACAAGATTTGACATTGTGCAGCCTGCGGGAGGGAAAACGTCTCCACCATTAGGAACAACTCCATTTGTGAAAATCAGTTGACCTGTGGAAATATCAGTGACCACCCAAGCCGCACCATTAGACACAATCTCGACCATAGTGAAAGCCGGAATTGTTATTTGCGCGGTTCCAGATTCAGATCCAGTACCAGGGCCGGTGAATGGGTTTCCGTCAGTAGTGTAAAGTCTCAGTGAGTTGGTCGCATTATTCCAAATGGTGAATGTGGCGGTTGCTCCAAATGCCCAGGCTGGAGATACATAAATTGATTTGGTCGCAGATGTGTTTACTACTTCAATAAACGCGCCAACCTGCGTTGTGTTAGACAACGAATAAGAATCAACGTTTATGTTCAAGTACTGGTTTCGAACGCACTTCGCAGAAGCTAATTTAGAGCCGTCACTAAACGATAGATCATTGTTTAGTGATACCGAACCTCTGAAATTATGTCCACCTGCGGTATATCTTAATGTGCCGCCATCAGCGCTGGCCGAGAGAGAAGAAACTGAAATGTTTGCCTGACGTACGGACGTCGTGGTTCTAGTAAACTCTATTCGCGGCTGGGTGTCATTCGTCGTAAGAACTAAAGATGGAGTTGTAAGTGCTCCAGTCATTGTGTCGCCGGTCTTGGAAACAAACAACGGTGACACACTTCCGAGAGTTACAAACCCTGAGTCATTTGTTAGTTGGCTTAGTTTGGTAAGGTTTCCCTGATCCCACAGAGTCTGGAACGCGCCCCAGGCTCCAGTATTTCCTGTAGTGTCATTTACACGGTACTTCAAACCACCAACAGGTGCTGACTCTTCAAAGTCCCAGTTGGCTGCAAGCTGCATTCCTCGCGAACCATTAGAGGAATTACCAATGATGGTCAGGCCTACGTGATTAGCGCCAATGTCGCTCGTGTAAAGGGAATCAAAACCGGTAATAGACGAAGATGGGAATCTGTCAGGCGTCAGTGAAGATCCACCAGACGATCCAAGATCATAGAACAGTGATGGTCTAACAAAAGTGGTGACGCCGGCTGATGGTGATGAATTGATGGTTTGAAGTGGGTTGCTTCCAAAACCAGTAATTCCTGACCATGCAACACTAGAAGCAGTAACTGCCGTCTGCGCGCTTTGGGCCGAGACCGCATTTGTAGCATTCACTGCAGTAGTAGCACTTCCAACTGATAGTGTGGATTGGTTTACCCATGACGGCGCGGCAGTGCCATTTGAGATGAGGACCTGGTTTGCAGTGCCAGCGCTTGTTGTTCCAATTGCACTTGAGCTTGTCCCAAACAACAATCCTCCAGCTGTCACCGTGGCCACTTTGTCGAACTCTTTGCAGTATTCACCAAAGTCTTTGATTGATTTGGT
>JBHIVS010000113.1:0-7834 GCA_041987885.1 Pseudobdellovibrionaceae bacterium
AGAAGTAAAAATACAAAATTGGCCATCTGGGATTGATTTTCATCCACATGGAATATTTTATTCAAATTTGACCAAAACAACCTCAAATAGACATGAATTTGACCTGAAATGACCTCAAATAGACTCAAAATCGACCGAAAATGACCTCAAATGACATCAAAATCAACCGAAAATGAATCAAAATTGTCTCCAAATCATCAACGGCTCATTTTTACATATCAACGATATTTATAGTTCAGAAACAGGAATTTTCCCTGTAAAACCAAAGTGCCCGATCGCCTTGCCTGTAATACGAAATTTAGGAGCTGACTCTGATTTAAGACTCTTAGTTATTTCCTTTAAATCGGAAGTACCTAGTTCAGTGGATAAAACTTTAATAATATCTGTCAGCTTCATATACGATTCCTTAGAGGCGAGAAATTCTATTTAAATCACCCAAGCGCCTGCTCGGGAATTTGAAACGATCTTATACAGCTGATAAGCCTCAGTAACAAGGTTAGAACTGTCCATACCCGAATATAGAGATATTTCTTTAATAACCCTATAAAAACTGCTATTTTTTAAGAACTTGAGGATCAAACTCTATAAATTTTTCGGATACACAATGAACTTAAAAACTAAAGCCGCCTATAAAATTGAACTTGAAGCCTTTACGAAAGCCATGGCCCTTAAAGACTGGCCCAGTGCTTGGTTACATATCGAAAGAGCTCATATTCTGGGACAATACTTCGTCATCCCTCACTTAGAGACACATTGGCTGATGTTTGGCTTAGCCTTTAAGACTAAAAACTATCAGGAAATTCTAGCGCAGATTCCAAGACTTCTCTTGGCAGCCCCAGGCTCCCTGACCGGCAAAGCTCCTAAAGGCAATCCTGGTTCTGGCAGAGTGGGAATCTTTACCCCAAGTCCTACTCCCGAGGACCTTTTAGAAATTCTTGAATCCAAATAGATCGGCCTAAGCCTCATTCACCAAAAATAGTGAGCCATGATCTGGGTCTCCTTTTCACAAAAAACATGACCTTAAATCTCATTTTGGTATCTTTTACATATACTTTTATCCTTAAAATATCCCAAAAACCATAATATAGTATCAATTATTGATCCTTTTAAGGGCCACATTGAGAACCTCCAAGGCTTCGGGCATAACTATTCTTGTACGAAACACTTACTTTGGAGGTTACTTATGAGAACTCTTTTAAATTGGATCAATAAGCTAAACAGCACGTCTTATGATCTTGCTTTAATGGAAAGAGAATACGGCGCAAATTTTATGAGCTGGAGAAACTAACAAAATGGATTTGCAAATTCACAAAATTAAAACAGTTCTGAAAGAACAATTAAAAAAGAATAAAATCACTTATGAACATTTGGCCGAAGAACTACAAGTCTCTGTCCCGACAATAAAACGCTGGATGGGTGATGCTGACATTGGTCTTTCAGATCTGATTCGTATTTGTGAAGTTTTAAACCTGAACCTTGCAGAGCTCTATGCATTAACTGAAAAATTAAAGGGCCACAGTGGTGACAACACTTTAACTGACGAGCAACAAAAGTTTTTAGCAAAAAATCCTAATTTTTTTGCTTACTATCTGAAAATACTCGACGGGCAAACTCCTGAACAAATTGCTGAAAAGTATAAGCTCACAAAACTTTCTACGGATAAATATTTACTCCGTTTAGAAAAATTAGAACTTATTAAAGTCACTGGTAAGCTTAAAGTTAAATCTACTATCTCGGGAAATCCAAATCTTGGTTACGGAGCTTTAGCAAAAACCTATTATCGCCAAATCGTGAATTCTTCAGGTGCATTTTTTATTGACTCTATCGCCGAGGCCATCAGTCACGAACACTTAGAACTGAAAGATCGCCACTCTACTACCTATGGCATTCAAAGAATTCGTGTTAGTAAAGAAAGTTACGAAAAATGGGTTCAAGAAAATTGGAATAATCTCAACAAACTTGCCGCCATTGGTGAAATTGAAGAAAAGGCCTATGAGGAGCAGGATTTATTAAATGCTGTTATTATCAATGCCCATTGCGCGGTTCCAAGTGACTATCCAGCTCTGCAAAGAATTGATGAAGCCTTTGGGAAAATTGAGAATTTATAAATTGAGGATAAAGGACTGCAATTAAAGAAAAATGATTTTACCTATCTAAAGTTATCAAAAGAAATTTTGCAGGCCCTCAAAGACCTGACACTGACGGAGTCAACTCCGATTCAAGCTTCTAGCAACACCAGAAATTTATCTTCATCGCATTGGACGTACTGCAGAGCTGGACGCCAAGGCAAAGCAGTTTCTATAGCAACTGCTTATGAAGCGCCTCTAATTGCTTCTATTGAGCAGTTAACAGGCATTAAAAAGAAGTGGCAGAAATAGAGCTCTGCCACAGATTCATAAAATTACTCATCGCATGAGTGACAAAAAGTCATAAATAAGAAAAGCTTTTCAGATAAAGGAAAGGCAACTTATGACATCCAAAGAAAATATTGAACAAGACACTGTTCTCAATCGCTTTCTCTATAAAGTAGAAAAAGCCGGAAATGCCCTTCCACAACCTGCCTATATGTTTTTCCTATTAGCTGTGGGCGTAGTGATCCTCTCGGCAATTATCTCATACTTTAATGTCCAAGCTGTTCATCCGGTCAAGGGCGACACCATTTCTGCAGTCGATCTTCTCTCGGCCAAAGGCCTCCATACTATCCTAACGGATATGCTAAAAAACTTCACCGGCTTTGCTCCTCTGGGCACAGTTCTCGTGGCGATGTTGGGATTCAGCCTCACTGAAAAAAGCGGACTCTTAGGAGCACTTCTGCGCCTGTTGGTCATCAAATCCCCTAAGCAACTCCTAGTTCCAGCAGTTCTTCTTGCTGGTATCATGTCACACACTGCTGGTGATATCGGATATGTTTTACTAATTCCTCTTTCCGCAGCGGCCTTTCATAGTGCAGGATTAAACCCTCTCGCTGGCCTTGCAATTTGCTTTGCTGGTGTTTCTGGAGGCTTTGCTGCCAACTTTATGTTAAGCGTTGCAGACCCAGTTCTTTCGGGTCTTTCTCAAGAAGCTGCCAGAATTATTGATCCTAACTATACGGTTTCTCCAATTTCAAATTGGTATTTTATGTCCGTATCGTCATTGCTAATTATTGGAATAGGCACCCTCGTTGCCCGCAAGATCACTATTCCATTTTTGGGAGAATACAAAGGTGATGCCGAACGCCAATCTCCAGATCCACTCAGTCATCTAGAGCGTAAAGGACTTTTAGCTGCTGGTTTCGTGCTCGTCGGATTCCTTGCCTTTGTTTTAATGGGAACAATTCCTGAAACTGGCTACCTCAGAAACCCCGAGAATGGATCTATTCTTAATTCACCCTTTCTTTCTGGAATCATACCTTTGGTATTTTTCCTAGCTGCCAGCGCGGGTATCGCCTATGGTTTTGTCTCTAAAAAATTCACATCTCAAAATGATGTCACTCAAGCCATGCAAGATTCCATGGTCACGATGGCTCCCTATTTGGTGATGGTATTTTTTGCTTCTCAATTCATCTCATTATTTAATTCTTCAAATGTCGGACTTATCTTTGCAATCAAGGGTTCTGAGTTTCTTAAGGACCTTCACTTAAGCGCCATCCCACTCATGATTGGTTTTATCATTCTTACTTGCATAGTGGATCTATTTCTGGGAAGTGCCTCTGCAAAGTGGGCATTGATGTCCCCGATTTTTGTTCCGATGTTTATGCTTTTAGGAATTGCTCCAGAGCTTACTCAAGCTTCATACAGAGTTGCAGATTCAGTCGTGAATATCATTTCTCCGCTGATGCCCTATTTCCCTTTGATCTTAGCCTTTGCAAATAAATATGACCCCAAAGCAAGAATTGGAACTCTTATTGCCCTAATGCTTCCCTATTCGATTGCCTTTACGATATTCTGGTCGCTATTGCTGTTTACTTGGATTTTCTTTGAACTCCCCCTAGGGCCCGGAGCAAATCTATTACTTGAAGTCACTAAATAGGTGGGTCTTTGTATTGAAGACCTTCCAGCAATTTGCTAAAGTCACTTCATGAAAAAAATAAGCCTTGCAGATCTTATCGCCCCTATTAGTGTTCAAGAGTTTTTTAGTTCAAACTGGCCTGTTGAGCCGTTGTTCATTCAACCCATCGCAGGCAAACTTCAAACTCTGTTTGATCTACCTCAATTGCAGGATTTAGAACTATTGATCAAAGCCCGCCAACGCAAAGTGCGAGCATGCCTACCCGATTTTGACGACGAATACAGTTCGATTCATCTAGAACCCTCTGATGCCTTAAAAGCTTATCGAAATAATATGACCTTGTTTTTTGATTCCATGCAAAGCCAAGATGCAACTATCGCAGCTTCTTTAAAGCAAATCCGCGAAGATTTGGGACTGGTAACCGGTGGCGAAGAAAATGATCTGTGTAAAGCCCGTTCGATTGCCTATGCCACCCCTGCAGGGTGTGGGACTCGTCTGCATTTTGATGCCAACGCGAATTTTGTGATTCAGATTAAAGGGACAAAAACTTGGCGTTTAGCTCCAAATGAGTCCGTTGATTTCCCTACAGAGCGTTTCACCACGGGTTCTTTAGAAATGCCTGCGGCCCTTGAAAATCAATGTCATGCCCATCTTATTGATGAATTACCCGAAGACAGCATGACCTGCGTGATGAAGCCAGGTTGTGTTTTATTTGTTCCTCGCGGTTACTGGCATGAGACTACTACGGAAGAAGATTCTTTGTCTTTGAATTTTACTTTCAGCCAACCGACTTGGGCCGATGTGTTTACAAAATCCCTGCAAGAAGTATTGTTACGCTCCCCAGAATGGCGGGAACTAGCTGATGGTTTAGAAGGGACAGATGCAGTTCGCAAGGAACAAGCAATTGAACGTTTTAATTTTTTAGTACAAAATCTTGCCGCAGAACTGCCGAATATTTCAGGAGAGGTTTTATTAACTGAGGGTCGGTTGATCTAAGGATCTCCTTCCCCTTTGATCCTCTACTTTTGAGGTTTTTTTTACATTTAGACTTCCCTAACAAAATAAACCGCAATTATTGGGAATTTTATTCACTCGAGTCCTTAAGATTGCCCCCGCTCTGAATCTGAGGTACAGGAAGGCTTCAAACAAACCATAAAGGAAGCCCTCCATGGATAACCAATCTGATTTTGAAGAAATCATCCTGTCTCGTCCTTATATCCCTGCTATTATTGAATCAACTGAACTTGATTTAACTGGCAAAGGAGTTCTTATTTTCGCAGATAACGAACCTATCATGTTACTTGGTGACTTTATGGAAGAAGAGTCTGTTGAAGTAGCCAAGGCTATTGTCAGCTCTAATGCCTTTACAACTGCGACCGCTGATATTTTTGGCACGATGAAAGTAAGTTTTGAAGCCAATGCTGATTTATCTAAAATCAATGCAAACGACAGCTTTCCTTGTTTGGTAAGTAACTTCAAATTGTCTGACGAGGAAAAAGCCGTGCTTCGCGAAGAAGACCCTGAGTCTTTGGAAGATATCGAAAGTGAAGAAGGCGCCCTAGATGTTGTATTCTTAGGTGATGAAGAAAAAGCCCTCGCTCTCTCAGCTTTCTGTTTATTGAGCGATGAAATCTCTGAAATTTTCTATCCATCTGATGAAGAGTTCGTGAACTAAAATAAATAGTGGGAGCTGTTAAAAGCTCCCACTGCGTTCTGTCTGCTAAATAATTTTGATCAGAATTTAGTGCTTTATTGACACAATGTCGAACACACCAAAGGTAGTTCGGTTTTTGAATTCGAATCACATGCTCCCTTGTAGCCAGTATAGCAACCACCGCCGTAGCCATCGTATAGAGGACCACCGTAGCCAGCGTAAAGAGGGCCGCCATAACCATCGTAAAGTGGACCACCGTAACCTGCATAACAAGCTCCGCCATATCCATCATAAAGAGGACCGCCATAACCAGCATAGCAAGGACCACCATAGCTGTCGCTACCTCTGCACTGAATGACACCTTGGCATTTTAAAACCTTAATCACTTCGCTATCAGAAAGCGGAGCCGCATAAGCATTAGTGGTGATTAAACAAAAGATTAAGAACAGTTTTTTCATAATTTATTTCCCCTCAATTTATCCTTCAATAAAACAGCAAAACGTATGCCATTTAAAAAGGTGCAAAAGGACGGCTCTAAATCATTAACGGGGGCAGTCAGGACTTTTGTTATACTTGGTTTACCACAACTAAGTTTAAACAAAAGGAGTTCCCGATGCCCCCGAACATCCACGAACCTATCATTGGATTGCCTGGATATAAATTAATTTCCTATGAAGGCCATAAATCTGTTTATTTCAATGTCGAGCTTATCGCAAAGCCGTGCTGTCCCTACTGCGAAGGCTCTGATTTGCGGACCAAAGACAGCTTTGTACGAACAATCAAACACCATAGCATTGGCATTCAAAAGACTTATCTCAGAATTAAAGCCCATAAGTTTTGCTGTCGATCTTGTGGCCGATATTTCAATCAACGTTTGCCAGGAATCAAGCCACGCTTTAGAAGCTCTGAACCCTTCAGAGAAGAGGTCGCTGTTAAACATAAACACGGCATCTGCAAATCAGTTCTGGGACAGTTCCTCAACGTAGGAACGGCCACCGTAGAGCGATGTTTTCAAGGGTATTTAAAACAAGAAAACAGCGAATTTGAAAATGCATCCTGCCCTAAGATTTTAGGCATTGATGATAAGAACTTTTCCCGAAAACTGGGGTTCATGACAACTTTTGCAGATCTTAAAAAACATCGTCTCTATGATGTTCAGCTGGGTCGTTCAGAGCTAAGCCTGCGGCGGTTTTTAAGGAACATGCCGGGTAAGCAAAACTGCAAAGTTGTGTTGATGGATTTATCTGATACCTATCGAAGCATCGCGAAGAAATACTTCACCAATGCGATGATCGTAGCAGACAGATTTCACGTGATTAGACTTATCAATCATCACTTTTTAAAAGTATGGGGAATGATCGATGAGGCCGGCCGAAAGAATCGAGGACTATTGTCATTGATGCGAAGGCATCCATGGAATCTGAAGCCGGAACAAGAGATCAAACTTAGAAAGTATTTAGAACAAAATCCTGCACTTGAGGCGATCTATAACTTCAAGCAAGCACTGACTAAGATGATGCTTTACCGTGTATATAGCAAAGACGAAGCTAGGAAGATGATCCCTCAATTTTTAGACGCAATACGGGACTTAAAAGAGTCAGGGTTCAGGAATTTTGTGACGTTGGGGGAGACCTTAGAAAGTTGGCAAGAAGAGATCGTTAGAATGTGGAGATTTAAGAAAACGAATTCAATTGTTGAGGGTATGCACACCCGAATGGAGGAACTGATCAGAAGAGCTTATGGTTTTAGAAAATTTGAGAATTTCCGATTAAGAGCTAGGTTATATCTTGGATAGCAAAAGTTCGAGTGCCCCTGTTAATGGGCAAGAGCCAAAAGGACTCCATTAAAAATTAAAAACTGCCCTAATATTTTTAAAGGTAAGCGCCCAATTCTTTGCTCAAAAATCTTTTGCGCATTTTAATAGTACCGCTAGTTTCCATCTTGCCTAAACGACGTGCGATGAGTTCTGTCTTAGATGTTTTTTTCGTTAAAACCTCTGTAGAAGCGAACAGTTCAACGCCGCTCTCAAGAGTCTCATAAAGTTCAAATACATCACAGGCATTCAAATACTCTGTGCTTACGGTTTGACCTTCGAAGTTTTTGTAAGTGTATTGGCTGTATTCTTTGGCGTCTTTTTCTGCCGCTTTAACTGCAGCAATCGGAGTCGCCGCTTGAAACAAAACCACGCGT
>JBHIVS010000114.1:0-7768 GCA_041987885.1 Pseudobdellovibrionaceae bacterium
GAGCCTTTTCGAGGGTTTTCTTCTTGTTAGCGACCGATACGTTTTCCATGAGCATTTTAGCGAACGCAAAGGTAGGGTCGGGGGTTTCCAGAGCTGCGCTGTGATTTTTTGCGACAAACTTGCTGATTTGGGTTTCCTTTAATTTTATTTCTTTATGGTTTTGTGATTTTCAGAGGAATGCAGATTGCTGTTAGATCTGAGGATATCTTTAAAAGAGCCTTAGCTTTGGGACTTTCTTTAACCTTTGCATTGAATGTATTTATTAATGCGGGTGTGGTGATGGGGCTTTTGCCGACAAAGGGATTAACTCTTCCATTTTTAAGTTATGGAGGAAGTTCACTTCTAACTCTTTGCTTTATGTTCGGACTTATTTTAAATATTGAAAATTCGTTTGAAAATGACAAATTTGCGCGTAAGTTTGGCAAGCGCATGTCCGCTAGATAAAGAGAGCTAAGGTAAGCAATGAGTAAAAAAAGAATCGTCATAGCTGGTGGTGGAACTGGTGGGCATATTTATCCAGGTATCGCTATTGCTAGAGCCTTACAAAAGGCAGATCCTAATGTTGAAATTCACTTCGTAGGAACCGAAGCTGGTCTTGAGAAAAAAATTGTTCCACGCGAAGGATTTCCTCTTCACCTCATTGTTTCTGGTCAATTGAATGTTAGTAGTCTTTCAAAAAAGCTAAAAACTCTTATTAAGATTCCATGGGGAATTATTCAATCTTTACAATTGTTGTGGGAATTGAAGCCTGCCTACGTCATTGGGGTGGGTGGGTATGCTTCGGGGCCTTTTGTTCTAACATCTAGTTTGATGGGTTTTAGGACGGCGATTTGGGAGCCCAATGCGATGCCTGGGATGGCCAACAGAATTTTATCTAGATTCGTAAATACTTGTTTTGTTGTTTTTGACGATGCGAAAAAATATCTAAAAAATAAAAGAGTTGTTCAAACGGGAATGCCTATTCGCGAAGAATTTGAAAATGGGACGAAAGACAATAATGTCGATGGTAAATTTCATCTTTTAAGCTTTGGTGGTAGCCAAGGATCGCGAGTCATCAACACGGCATTAAGTGATGCAATTTTAAGAGGTGGGGATTGGATTGAAAATATCTCTGTTGTACATCAGCTTGGTATTCATGACTATGCTTCCGTCGTAGAAAAATATAAAGCTGCTACTTGCGAAGTTCGTCCTTTTGAATTCATTTATGACATGGCTAATTATTACAGATGGGCCGATATTATGATTTGCAGAGGGGGCGCTAGCTCTATCGCAGAGGCCGCTGCATTTGGAATCATTCCTATTGTTATTCCTCTTCCTGCGGCTGATGATCATCAGCAAAAAAATGCAGAGAGCTTGCTTCAAAAAAATGCGGGACGTATGATTTTGCAAAAAGATTTAACTCCTGAACGTTTAATCGCTGAGGTGCAATCTCTGCGTCAGGATAAAGCTTTGCGCGAAGAGATGGTTCAATCTATAAAGACTTTCTATAAGCCTCAAGCGGCTCTTACGATTGCAAAGGAAATTTTAAAATGAAAATACAACATGCGAAGTTTCATTTTGTAGGTGTCGGTGGTATTGGGATGTGTGGTCTGGCAGAGCTATTGCATAATATCGGTGCAAAAGTATCTGGAAGTGATATGGCCGAAAATACTAATACAGAGCGACTGATCGAATTAGGTGTCAAAGTTTATAAAGGTCATGCTGCCGAAAACGTTGGTGATGCCGATGTTGTAGTTTATTCTTCGGCGGTTCAAAGTAGCAACCCTGAGGTTGCAGAGGCGCGTGCTCGTCAAATTCCTCTTATTCCAAGAGCAGAAGCTTTGGCTGAAATTATGCGCTTAAAACGGGGAATTGCAGTTGCTGGAACTCATGGAAAAACGACAACGACATCTTTGACTTCGGCTGTGTTTTTAGAAGGTGGAATGTCGCCGACGATTGTTATCGGTGGACGTTTTGAAATGATTAAATCGACAGCTTTTTTAGGCAGTGGAGAATGGTTAGTTGCAGAGGCTGATGAATCTGATGGGAGCTTCCATAAATTATCTCCCGAAATTGCGATTATCACCAATATCGATGCAGATCACTTAGAGCATTTTAAAACGTTTGAAAATGTTCAAAAATCTTTTCATGATTTTGCATTGAGAGTTCCATTTTATGGAAAAGTTATTGCCTGTGGGGATGATCCTCTGGTTAGACAGATTTTTGAAAATTTTCCGAAAAGAATTGAATTCTATGGATTTGATGAAAAAAATGACCTTGTTTTGAAGGGCGAAAAAGGACGTTACAGTTTATTTCGTAATGATAAAAAGACGGGAGAGAAATCTTTGGTAGGCGATTTCTCTCTACAAGTTCCAGGTCAACATAATGCCCTAAATGCGGTTGCTGCTATTTGTGCTGGAGTATCCGCAGGTATCCCTTTTGCTATTTGTGCGGAGGGTGTGAATAAATTCGAAGGTGTAGATCGTCGTTTTCACTATAAAGGTGAAAAAAGACAGATCAAGGTTTATGACGATTATGGGCATCACCCTACTGAGGTGCGTGCGGCCCTTCAAGCATTTAAAGAAAAATTTCCTGAAAATAGATTGGTTGTTTATTTTCAACCACATCGTTATTCCAGAACTCAGCATTGCTGGCATGATTTTACGACAGCGTTCAAAGAAGCTGATGAGGTTTTGTTGGCCGATATTTATCCTGCAGGAGAAAATCCAATTCCTGGAATCACCAGCGAAAAACTAAGCCAAGAAATGAAGCATGAAAGAGTGCAGTATTTCCCTAAAGGAGATGACGCCAGCAAAAGAATTGTTTCTGGTCTAAAAGAGGGCGATGTTTTCATCACCCTCGGTGCTGGAGATGGTTGGAAGCTTGGGATGGAAGTTCTCAAGCTTCTGTAGGGGTTTAATCTAAAGGCAATAGATCTTCGTTAGTATCATTTGTTGATTTTTGTTCAGAAGCGTCTCCTCTTGGGGTGACGCTTTTTTCGTTCTCTTTATCTTGGTGTTTGTTAGAGTTTTGTGAAAACTTATTCTGTTTAAAGGGCAATACTTTAATTCCAGAGGATTTTCCAAAAGAGCCTGTGCCAGGTCCTCCGGAATTTCCCGAAGAACTCGGTGTGGATGGTTTGGAAGCTTTTGTTTTCGCAAGGGTGTGTTCATAATTTTTATGGCCATCTAAAATGCCGATTAACTCTTGTACCATAGAATGCATTTGTTTGGATCGTTCAGAAAGTATTTCTGCCGAAGCGGCTGTTTCTTGAGCAGCCGAGGCATTCTTTTGAGTGACTTGGTCAAGCTCAGTAATAGACATATTGATAGAGTTCACTCCGGCGGCTTGCTCATTGCTGGCCGTTGAAATTTCAATATTTAGAGCTGTTAATTTTTCGATTTCTTCCACAATAGTTGTTAACGCAGATCCACTAGCTAAAACTGTCTCGTGACCATTCTCAATTTTATCAACGCTTTCTTTAATCAATTGAGAAATCTC
Source organism: Pseudobdellovibrionaceae bacterium (assembly GCA_041987885.1). GTDB lineage: Bacteria > Bdellovibrionota > Bdellovibrionia > Bdellovibrionales > Bdellovibrionaceae > Bdellovibrio. Next base: position 3,481 of record JBHIVS010000114.1, read on the forward strand.
TTTGGCAGAGGTTGCGCTTCGTTGTGCAAGGGCTCTGACGGCATCAGCCACTACGGCAAATCCTTTTCCTTGTTCTCCGGCTCTTGCTGCCTCTACAGCTGCATTAAGTGCCAAAAGATTTGTTTGAAAGGCGATGTCATCGATCACGGATATAATTTCTTCGATTTTTTTAGAACTTTTTGCGATCTCATCCATGGATACAATCAGTTTTTCAACTTCGTCTTTACCATTTCTAGCTTTTGTTTGCGCTCCTAGGGCAAGAGTACTTGCTTCGGTAGTATGGCCGGCGTTTAGTTTTATCATGCTCGACATTTCTTCCGTTGCAGCAGTAGTTTGTTCGATGGAGGCTGCTGCTGTAGATGCAGATGTGCTTAGATCATGACTCGCATTTGAGATTTCATTACTAGCTTGTGCGACACTAATTCCAGTTTCTTCGAGTTTTTCAGCTATGTGAGACAAAGAGTGCATTGATTTTTTCAGTAAAAAATAGGTCCCTAGTACTGCCAATATTGTCAGTCCTACCGCCCATAAGATAATATTAAGAGTAGCTGTCATTGTAGCTTCCTTAATTTCAGCCTTACTAGAGATAACAGCAAAAGCTCCATGAAGTTCTCCATCACTCCAATTTTCCATTTGATATCCTAGGATGTCTTTGCCGTTCCCCCACGGGGATGTCGAAGGATTTCCATGACAAGTCATGCATCCTTGGGATTCAGAGAGTCTAACCGGACGGTATACGATGATTTTATCGGAAGATTCCACGATATGTTCTGATAAATTGCTGTCTTTAGCGAAAAGGTTCAAGACAGCGAGCTCCTCTGTGGTTCCTTTGTTGTCGGGGTTGCGAGGTTCGTCGGAAAAAACTCTAAATTGATAACCTTCTGCCGCTGCATTTTCAGCTCCGACTTTCATTGAAGCAAAAATAGGAACTTGTTTTAAAATATCTACCTTTACATTGTCAGGTAAAGTTCCATCAGGATGCTGTTCTTTGACGTGTTTGACGGTTCTGTCTAAGCCCCCTTGGGATGCAACATAGCCTCTGACAGATTCGAGTCTTGATAGAATTGCTTGGCTTTTATCGATGAGAAGCTCTTCTCCTTGTTTCGATATTTGGCGTGTTGCCACGAGAACTGCCGCTGTTGTGCAAATTAAACAAGCAACTAGAATGCTCAGTACGATCTTTGTATTTAGTTTCATATCTTTCCTTTGCAAGAACCTCTGTAAAATTAGATTATTTTTTCCTTGAAGTATTGTTGCATTCAAATTGTCGGCTTAGATTATTTAAACAGCGTGTACTTCCGTATATATTATTTGCGAGTGTGCTACGAAAGTAAATACGTCCCCTTTTTTCAGGGGGTTCGTCGAGGATTAGAAATGTGAATCTTTTCTATAAAAATAGAAAATTATAGTCAAATTAGGTGCGAATTGTAAGAATTGGGACAGGTGATAGGCTTAATACTTTTTTAAACTTATTTGTGATCAAAGAACCAAGAAAAGTTTTTTTTCTACATCCTAAACTAATAATATCAGCTCTATTTTCTGCATAGGTACAAAGTGCATCGTGAAAACTTTCGGTACTAAAATCGATAAAACTTTCGCAATCGATACCTAAAGAATGAAGACGCATTATTTTTTTATCGACTTCTGCTTCTACAGAGTTTTTTAAAGATTCAATCTCTAAGTCAGGTAAGTAAGAGACGTTTGTGAACAAGGCCGGAGACTGCATCAGTGCCGATGAGTATTCGAATTTGTGATAAAGAATTATTTTTGCATTTAATCTTTTTGCTAGACTGATGGCATAGGTTTCCGTCGGTCGCATTTCTTTGCTGAGATCGGTGGCTAAGAGTATGCGAATTTGGTGATTAACTGGAAGTGAGTAGTCTTCTTCGATGGATCGTGGACCGAACAGAAATACTGGGCGAGATATTTTGTCGATTACCGAAGTAGTCACATCTCCTTCGATAAGCTCTTGAAGCATAGATTTGTTTTCAGAGCCACCCATGATGAGTGCTTCAACGGTATTGTCCGCTTTTATACTTTTGCTAATTTCCATCGCAGGAGATCCAAAAATAATTTTTAAACGCCCAGGGCGAGGAAAGCTTTTCATGATCGTGCTGAATTTTTTACGACTCTCTAAGACTAAATACTGTTTTTCAGATTCAGTCAGGACTAATCTTTTCTCGGTTTCATCAATTGTCTTAATATAGATAATATCAACATTGCAATTTAATAGGGCAGATAGATCAGAAGCAAAGTGGCGTTGAACCATCTGTGCGTGTGCATGACCAATGTCATTTGTAGTAAATTTATTCGCAAGAACTAATGAAGATTGTTGAGTCATACTCCTATCCTCCTTACTTGTATTTAGAATAGCAGTTTAGGATCTTGAATAAAGTCGTGATCGGATTTGTTACAGACTTTAAATCCTCATAAGCTATTAAAGTCTGTGTCGATTATCTTTGGATAATATTGTTTAATTGTGAAACGGCATTTTCCATGAATTCTGACTGCTCGTATGGATATTACGAAGCCGTTATATCCTTCTATGGCGGCAAAATTCTATGCTTAGGTCTTGTTTTAATAAGATTGTTTCTCAAGCGCCGGACTCTTGATAATCTGAGGACGAATTTATTCCTTCTTTTGCAGCAGGGACTTAGCAAACGTGAAAAAGCTTTTGTTTAAATTATTTTTTGTACTTGTGATGTTGCCGTCTGCAATCTTTGGCAGTCTCTATTATCTGAATGAAAAAGGTTATTTTAATATTTCTGAAGTAGAGATTGTTTTAAGAGATCCTCCGCAGGGCCAAGAGCAATTTTTAAATCCCTTTGTGAGTGAGACAAAATCTTTGTTGAATAAATATAAAGGCGCTTCATTGTGGGATATAAAATTATCGACAGTGGCCAAAGAACTTAAAGGTTTTGAGTGGATTGAAACTTTAAATATTAAAAGAAGTTTTCCAAATACACTTTCTGTTTTTGTCACTCCTGTAGAGGTGAAACTTTTATTTGTAGGAAAAAATGGAAATTTAATTCCTATTGTTGATAATGGAAAAATTTTATCTGCTGTAGACAGTAAGCAAGCGCCAGATGTTGTGTTGTTAGAAGGCGCAGATTTTATGAAGAATGATGAGCTTCGTAAACGTGCTGTTGCAGCTATTGATCAAGTTCCAGAAAAAGGATCTTTCAGTCGAGCAACAATTTCAGAAATGAGATACGACAAAAAAGATGGCTTCTGGATGACGATGATAAAAACTGGAATCGAAGTAAAAATGGGTGAAGATCAAATCCCATTAAAGTCGGCACGCATTTCAAAAGTTGTCGATTATCTTGAAACTCACCGATTTGACGCGCGCGTCATAGATGCGAATCTATCTAAGAAAGTCCTTGTCAGGTTGCGTAAGGATCCCTAAGCTTAAGTCTGGAGGACCGATTAAGGTCTGGTATTTAGACCCTTAAAACCCATTTAAAATGATTTTAATAGGGGGTCCTTCAGAGAAGCTTAAATCTATAGGCATCCGTGAGGACTTAAGGATGAGTACAACAAAACCCAAAGCTCCAGTATTGGCAGGCTTGGACATTGGTTCTACCAAGGTCTCTTTTGTCATCGGCATTGTAAATACTGAGGGTAAAATAGAAGTAGTCGGTGTAGGCACTGCTCCCAATACAGGGATCCGCCAAGGTGTCGTCGTCAATATTGAAGCCACAACAGATTCTATAAGAAAAGCCAAAGAAGAAGCTGAGTTAATGGCTGGTTACTCTGTATCCGATGTATGGGTAGGAGTTGCTGGTTCTCATATTTCTTCTTTTGATTCTAAAGGAATGGTGGCCATCAAAAACCGTGAAGTGACTTCTTCAGAAATTGAACGAGTCATCGAAGCTGCTAAGGCAGTTGCGGTTCCTGCAGATAGAACAGTTCTACATGTTCTTCCAAGAGAATTTAAAGTCGATGGACAAGATGGGATTATTGATCCTATCGGTATGTCAGGTGTTCGCTTAGAAGCGAATGTTCATATAGTGACTGGTGGTCAAAGCGCAATTCATAACACTGTTAAATGTGTTGAAAAAGCAGGCTTAAAAGTAGCTGGCTTAGTATTGTCGCAATTGGCTTCAGCAAAATCTGTTATTTCTAATGATGAAAAAAATCTGGGTGTTTGTGTTGTTGATATGGGCGGAGGCGCTTGCAGTGCTCTGTACTTTGTTAATGGCAGTGTTGCTCATTCTTCTGTAATTCCAGTCGGTGGACAGCATGTAACTCATGATATTGCTGTGGGTTTGAGAACTCCACAATT
>JBHIVS010000115.1:0-7759 GCA_041987885.1 Pseudobdellovibrionaceae bacterium
GTCTGGTTCGACTCAAGTATTAAACATGTATGGTGGTTTGGCTCGTCATCCAGCGATTAATTTTGAAGGCTTTTCTTTAGTTCTTTGCCATGAGTACGGTCACCACAATGGTGGGGCACCTAAAGTAAGTGGTTGGTTCTCTTCTTGGGCAACAAATGAAGGTGGATCTGATTATTATGCAACTTTGAAATGTCTTAGAAAGATGTTCTCTGAAGATGACAATGCAACAATTCTTGCGGAAAGAAGCACAGAGCTTGATCTGGTAGCTGTGGCGGCATGTATGAATGCATTCACTGAAGAATATGATCAGCAAATCTGTATGAGAACTTCAATGGCAGGTCAATCTGTAGCTAATCTTTTTGCGAACATGAAAAAGGACGAAAAGAAACCTACTTTTGGAACTCCTGATTTACGTGAAGTAAGACGTACAGATGATAATCATCCAGCGACTCAATGTCGTCTAGATACTTACTTTGCAGGTATGTTGTGTCCAGTTAAAGATACAGAAAATGTTTCTGCTGGGGACTACAAAACAGGTACTTGTTATGCTCCTCGTGATGCTCAAGGCATCAGACCACGTTGTTGGTTTGCCCCTTAATCGTTGGGCTTTATAGCTAGCTTAAATTTTAAAAAAGGGTTGCCTCAGGCAGCCCTTTTTTTATGCTTATTTTTGGTCTTAATATTGCAAAATCTCTTATAAAACCGATACTTTAAGACTCAAGTCGAAACTAATGGGTTATGACTGTGGCGGTGACACATTTTGTGTCTAGGAGATATCTATGAAAAAGACATTACTTTTTTGTGCCTTATTGGGATTGGCAGCTTGTTCTGACTCTAAGGATGATGCTTTCTCCTCTGCGCAAGTTCAAAAAAAGTCGGAGTCTTTAGAGACCTCATCAGATCTTTTGAATAAAGGATTTTTTGAAATCGGGGCCTCGGAAGTTCCGGAGAAGATTAGAAAAGCTGGAAAGTCCGTATTTATCCTTAAAACTATTGCTGCCAGTGACGAAAGAGTTTTGAAAGTTGTTGATGTTTCAAACGGGCAGGGACAGGATTTAAAGCAAAAAATTAAGAATTTAGATTCAGACTCATTTGACGAGACGGATAAAATTGTATTGGAAAAGCAAATTGAAAGTTGTGAAGAAAGAAAAGAGGTCGAAGATCAAAAAAACTGTATTGTTAGTTTTGAGATTGCAAAAAGCACGGCCTTTCTAGCCGTGAATGGAAAAACTTTATGGACCAATGCTCACTCTTTAAAGCGATACATGAACTATATAGAAAAATACGGTAATATCTCTAAAAAAGATCAACTTCAAAACAAACAAAGAGTAGCTGCATTTATCTTTGATCAAAATAGTCAGCTTATCTTTAATCCATATAAAAATATTGCAAAAATAGATACGGTTCCTGTTGAATCCAATGTTGCTAAAAGTCGTGGTGAATATTTTGCCGAAGACTCCGATTATATTTCTTTGCTCTTAGATAAGTCGATCGGTGTTCCATTGAAAATTGCAAAACAAAACGTTACTGAATCTAACAGTGTTTATGTCGTCGGCTATCCAACTTGCACAGGATGTGATTCATCGTCATTTGCTTCTGTGGACAAGATAGATTTTGAAAGTCGTTCTCCTAATAAAAATTCGGATGGCAAAGGATTAAAGGTTACAATGGGGACAGTCTTATCTCGACAATCTGCTCAAACTTTTTTTCAAATGACGGATGAGTCTATGAATAGATGGAATGTTTCAGAGATGTTGTTTTACACAGCAGATTCTCAATATGGAAACAGCGGAGGACCTATCTTGAATCAATCCGCGGAGGTTGTTGGAATTCATGCTGGTGGGAAGTCTAAAAAGTCCTCTGGAAAGTTTGAGAGAGTATCTAGAGGAGTTGTTCCTCCATTTGTGAGATAAGATTTTTTAAGAAGCTTGTCAGAGTAATTAAAAAAGTTGTCAGCATATCCAAATCTAGTGATCCTTTACGTAATATAACTTAAAGGATTTTTTATGTCTGAAATAAGTGCGGTAACCTCTGAAGAAAAATATCTCAATCACTCTCAGGGGCGTATTTTTGTAAAAATATGGAATCCTGAAAAGTTACATATAAAAACTCCGATTTTACTACTTCATGATTCCCTAGGGTGTGTAGATATTTGGAGAGACTTTCCAGGTAAGCTCGCTCAGACTTTAAATACTCCGGTTGTTGCTTATGATAGATGGGGGTTTGGGAGATCTTCAGAGAGGGACCAAAGGCCCTCTGTGAATTTTATTGACGAAGAGGCGCTAGAGTATTTTCCTTGGTTATTGCATGAGTTGGGAGTTGCGAAGTGTGGTCTTTTTGGCCATAGCGTAGGTGGAGCGATGGCGGTTGCTTGTGCGGCTCAATTTCCTGATCTCTGTGAATTTGTTATCACGGAATCATCTCAAGCTTTTGTCGAGCAAAGAACCGTGGAAGGCATTCGCAAGGCTGAACTTGATTTTAAAGATCCAAAAATGATTGCAAGACTTGAAAAATACCACTCCACTAAAACGCCTTGGGTTCTAGATGCATGGATTGGAGTTTGGCTTTCTCCAGAGTTTGCAAGCTGGAGTTTGCAGGAAGATTTAAAAAAAGTCGTTTGTCCTTTATTAGCTTTGCATGGCGATAAAGATGAATATGGTTCTGTAGAATTTCCAAAGACAATTGTTAAATACAGTTCTGGAAAAACTAAAATGAAAATATTTGAAAATTGCAGCCATGTACCACACCGAGAGATAGAACCCGTGGTTTTGTCAGAGGTAAAGGATTTCCTAGAGACCTTTTCTGACCGCCGCTAGGAGTTCGTATCGTAAATACTTAAGATTTATTCGTGCATGTGGATAGAGTGGTCACTTTCAATAGTAAAGTCTTTAAGTAGATGAGAGTTCTTAGGAGCGGTTTTGGAATGATAAACTAGGGCTTTCATCTCATTCACCCATTTTTCTTCTTTGGCCATAGAGCTTTGTAAAACTCTACGAAGGAGATTAAATGAATTTATTCCAAGTTCTTCTGTTAAAAATAAAACATGATTATTGATAGATCTAAATTCTAACCATAGAGGATAATAGTATTTATTTTCAAATTCTATAAAAAGAAATAATTCAGGTTCCTGTTTTACTGCGCGAAAATAATCCAAAGAAACTTCGGCTAACTTAGACTCTGAATTCACAGAGCAAATGTTCGGAGTGCAAAAGTTGTCTCTTTGGCTGCGAATAATTTCGCCCCATTTATCGACAGACATTAGAAACTCCTATGGGTTAGATTGAAAACTCAGGTCAAGAACATTTCTTATTCGGGTGGCTTATTAAATAAAATAAATGGCTACGAGTACATTAAGCACGGAACTCGCAAGGAGTACGGATTTATTGCTCAGGAACTTAGAGGCTGGAGTCCTTTGGTTCAAGAAACCAGCGATGGTTATCTAGCAGTTAACTATAGCGGAATTTTACCTATAGAGGTTGAAGCTATTAAAAAAATTGATCAAAATCAAAATGACCTCTCTGAGGAAATTAAGAAGTTTAGAGAAAAATTAAATAGGCTCAGTCAGTAACTTTTTTATTGCTTCGGCGGCTTGGAACATTTGTTCTTTTCTTTCTTTAGAAATTTTCTCTAAATTTTTACTCATAAAACTTGTTCTAGGGTTTTTGTTGAAAAAATGTTTATTCTTTTCAATAAACATCCAATACAACCCATCGACAGCAATCTCCCACTCTCCACCTTTGAAGTCGCCCATTTTTTTATAATAATTTGATCCACAAAAATAAGGTTTGGTAGAAAAAATACCTCCATCACTATGTAATGTCATTCCATAGACATTTGGTCCCATGACCCAGTCCGAAGAATCTATAAACATTTCCATAAACCATCGGTGTGCTTCTTGAGGATGAACTTCAAGTAAAAGCATCAGTGACCCCACGACCATAAGTCTTTCTATGTGGTGAGCATAGCCAATTTTTGAGGCTTTTTTTATGACATGATCCAGTGGTGCAATACCTGTATCACCGGTATACCATTTGTCGTTTAATTTTCTATGATGGTTCCAAAAGTTAGAGGTATCTTGGATTTCGCTATAATTTTGATAAATTCCACGAATAAATTCCCTCCACCCAATTATTTGCCGAATAAATCCTTCTACGGAGTTTATGGGATATTGTTGTTTCTTTGCTTCGTTAATGACTGCGATAATGATTTCATCAGGAGTTAGTAAACCCGTGTTTAAAAAAGGTGTTAATACCGAATGATTGATAAAGTCATGTTTTTCAGAGAGAGCATCTTCGAAGGGGCCGAAATTTGAAAGTCTTTCGAGGACAAAGGATTTGAGCCAATTATGCGAGTTCTTTCTATCTGTAGGTAGCCAGTAATCACTTGTATGGCCTGGATGATCTTTAAAGTTTAAATTTACTAAATTAAAAACTTCCAGATCTATTTTGTCCGCTGTAAATGTGGGTAAAGCAGGTGCTATAAAATCTTTTGGTAATTTTTTGCGATTTTCTTCATCAAAGCTCCATTTTCCACCAATAGGATTGTTGTTTTGATCTATAAGAATTTTCATTCGTTTTCGTTGCCCTTCGTAGAAGGTTTTCATGAAAGGCTTTTTAGTATTACCTAGGTATTCTTTAAATTGTTTTCGACTGGTAAGGAACATAGGAGAACGATGAACAGTAGTTTTAATAGAGGCTTTAGAAAGACAAAACATAATCCTCTCTTCGAAAAACTTATCTTCTATTTCAAAGATATGAAGATGATCGATTTTATTGGTAGTTAAAAAGTGAATTAGAGCATCTTCGAACTTATTTTCTTGGTTTTGCGATAGGGGCTCATAGTGAACTTCAAATCCAGCGTCTTGTAGTTCTACCTTGTACTTTCTCATAGCGCTAAGAAAAAAGATAATTTTATGCTTGTGATATTTGAAATGGGTGCAGAGTTCTGGATCTTCCCTCATAAATACTATGGATTTTTTATCTAGGTGACCTAGGAATTTGGCAGGATGGAAGAGTTGGTTTCCTAAAATGAGTTGTGCTTCCATAGAGATTCTCTTTTGTTGAAGAATGAGTTTAAAGATATGTGGTTATGTAAAAGCTAGGGGGCATAATCTTTGTAAATTGTTGACTTCTTATATTGTTCATACTACTATGAACAATATAAGAAGGTAAATGATTTTTATGATTTATGATGCAATCGTTCTAGGTGCGGGCATTTCAGGATTGATGATTGGTCGAAGATTAAAAGAGTTGGGTAAAAGCGTAATTATTATTGATAAAGGCCGTTCGGTGGGTGGACGGCTGGCGACTCGTAGAGGCGACGGTACTTTGTATGATCATGGGGCTCAGTTTTTAACGCTAGAAAAAATACCTGGTCTTTCTGAAGGGCAATTAATTACTTGGACCATTATAGATGGACAAAAATCCTACGTAAGTCCCTATGGAATGAATAGGGTTGCGAAAAATCTCTCGGAAGGGCTTTCTGTCCTATTAAATTCGAAAGTGGAAAAAATAGAAAATGAACTCGTGCGCTTGGAAAATGGAGATTCCCTTAGAGCTAAAAAAATATTTATAAGTTTTCCCTTACCTCAGACGACAGACTTATTAAAGGCTTCTGGCTTGAATATTCCGCAGGAGTTGGCCCAGGTTAATTATGCGATGGCTTTGGTTGGTTTAATTACTATTCAAACGAATAACTCAGAGCTTAGCAGTCATGGTTTTTCTAAACCCATAGCTAGTTCTATTTATAGCATTGCGAATCAAAAATCTAAGGGTATGACTGATAAAGTATCTTTGGTGGTCGTTATGAATGATGAGTTTAGTCGTTCTTATTTTTCAAAACAAGATTTAGAGTCGACGGAGGCGATTAAGGAAAGTTTGGATATTTACTTTAGACAGCAGTATGGGGTTGATCTTAGTTACAGTATTGTAAGTTTTGATTTGAAAAAATGGAAATATAGCCATCCGCTAAATCCATTAGGAATAGATTTTTATGATCTCTCAGGGGAACAAAAAATTATTATTACTGGTGACGGTTTAAGTGGGGGAAGTGTTGCTAGGGTGATTAATTCCGCAATGAACATTCCTAAGGATGTTTTAGAAATTTAAGATTTATACCAAATATCCAAAGCTTCTTTTCTTAAGGTCTCTAATTCGTGATCATTTTGTAAAACCCATTCCTTTTGTGAAGAAATCGCGCGAATTAAGAAATCCATTAAAGTATTGTGCCTTCTTAAGGTTCTTTTATAACGATGAATAATTTTGGGGTTGAATGGGCCATCCGAAGAAAAGAGCTGCCAAGGGTTTTTCTTAACCCACATCCACGAACCCATTTCTAGGCATAGTGGTAAATATCGACCTTGCTGTTGTGATCTGTGATTATCATAAATATAATCCCAGATATCGCCGTGGGTTGTATAAGACTTTGCTTGAGGCTCGAATTGATAGATATGATGTGGATAGGTTTTATCTAAAAGTTTTTTAAGCGAATGTGCCATTGCAAGATCAGGAAAAGGCTTGGTGGTTTTTGCATAGGGAAACCACAATTGATCTTGAAAACCGAATCCTGAATGGATATCGATGGTCATAGCTAGTGGACTGTTTTTTATCTCTGACTCTACAGTTTTAATAAGAGCTTGAGATTCAATTTCCATGGGTTCATTTAAAGCCCCTCGATACCAAGGGAGCCTTGGGCTTAGTCTGTGGCCTCCAAGGTAAGGGGCTGGATTTTCGGCCTCTACAGGGGCATTTCTCATTAAATCTATGCCGCGTGGGTTGCTGCGTGTTTTTCTGTAAATTCCAATTGGGTTCACTGTGGGGATAAAAAAAATCCGTATATTTTTTAAAGTATTTTGGGTTGTTTCATCCCATCTGGAAAGTTCGGCGAGTGAACTCATCAGAGCTACGCACACTTGTGCGCCGATTCTTTCCAAACCATGAACTCCTCCGATAAATCCTAGGACGGGGGCCTTAGGATCTGTGGAGCCAAAAGAAACTTTATGGAGAGGGAAGCGGAGGGATTCATATTCGCTATAGGCCAATATTTCAGAGTGGATTGATTTTGGATTGTTAGAGATGATTTTTTCAATCTGTTGGATCTCAGGTAGTAAGCTCATAAGTGAAATACTTTCTTCCAAAATGTGAAGCGAATAATCCTTATAAACTATAGCTTGGTCTCGAACTCGAAAGCTAGGTCTTTAGTTTTCAAATAGGATGATATAACCAAAACTTGTCATAACTCCCAGGGCGCTTGAAATAAATAAGGCTAAGACGAGGGTACTTAATAAAGTTAAAAATTTATAAAGAAAAAACATATAGACATATGCTAAGCCTATTTGAGTTTTTATAGGTAGGGAATGTAAAAAACCACCTGATTAGGTGGTTTTTTGAAGTAAAATCTTTAAGAGATTTTGATTGGAGCGGGAGACGGGGCTCAAACCCGCGACCTATGCCTTGGCAAGGCATCGCTCTATCAACTGAGCTACTCCCGCATTTAAAAAATGCAGGACCAATTGATAATATTCAGAGGGGTAGAATGTCAAAAAGAATAATCATTGCGCAATGCAGCTTTATAGTTAAAATCTCCCTCTAATCACTCTCTTTACCTTCCTAAGAACTGCCATTACTGGAGAAACTCCGAAGAAACTTATTTTTGTCATTTCTCTCATTCCGACAATATCCTGATTCCACAGCATAACATGTCTTCTTACTGAAAGAGGTAGCCGCGGGCACCATTCTCCTTGATCTCGACCGGTATGAGT
>JBHIVS010000116.1:0-7756 GCA_041987885.1 Pseudobdellovibrionaceae bacterium
ATGGACTGGCAGACTTTATCATAGTTATTATGCGACTGAGGCTCTTACTATTAACTCTATCCTTAGATACCTTAGCAAGTCCTACAATACGGCAGAAAATGATTCTACGGCTCCAGAGCAATATTACTTAGACATGAGTGCTCAATATCTATTACCGAGCATGAATTTAATTTTAGAAGGTTATGTTAAGAATGTATTGAACAAAAAATACGTGCTTTATAGCCATACTTATTTAGAGGAATATGTTCAAGTAAGCACTCCCAGCGAATACGGAGTGCGTGCGACGCTCATGTTCTAATGGTTTGATCAGATTTTTAATTTAAAACTTCAAAAGCCGGAAAAATTATTTTTCCGGCTTTTTTTTTACCAAATAAGCTCAGCGACTCCCAAGCCTATTAAATAGAAAAATACAAAAACGAAAATTAGCCATATATAAGAAGCGGCGATAAAGATTCCGTCTCTTTCTAACTGCCCTAATGCTAATAAGACAATTCCTAGAGTCGGTACCGTATTTGAAAATGGAATGGGCAAAGGCAATGCCAGTAAAAAAGCATTCGTAATTAAAACCATAAAATTAAAAAATCTAAATACTGAAAAATCAGCTAAGACCACCCATCGGGGCTTAATAAACTTCGAAGAAAATGCCCATACTTTCTCTGAAACCTTTTGCACAGATTTCACTAATTCATGGGGAATTTTATTCTTATTAAGTTTTGCAGGAATATAGAGAGGCTTTCTAACGAAAAGTAAAAAGCCGATAAATACAATCATGGCTCCGAGTGGAGTCGATAGTCCTGGAATTGGAATAGGCTGCAAAAAAGGAAAACACAAAAATAAAATAATCGCCGCGTGTCCTTCGCTTCCAAACACTTCAAAGATTCTGCGAAAACTGAGGTCTCCACTTTCTGATTCTTGAACAATTTGATTCAAGGAGTTCATAAATCGGCTTTTTATCGGATCTTGTTTTTCCGTCACTCTATAATCATCCTTGTTAATATAGTTCATATTCTAGGGCTTTATCTAAAACTCTATCTAAGAATTCTAACTTAACTCTTAAGGACAAGAGTAATCTTTTCGAACTTATTTTATCTAAAGCGTCATCATTTGAGTGAGATTTTAAAGAATCAATATTAGATCTGCAATACTTTGCAAACTAACAAAGGAATTATGACATAAAAACTTAGTATTTTAGTATTTTAGTATTTTAGTATTTTAGTATTTTAGTATTTTAGTATTTTTTTAAAGTTTAATTTTAAGTTCAATCGGAAAATGATCAGAACTAACAATGGATTTGTGAATTTTTGCATTCACCACACTAAAACCACGAACAAAGACATGATCTAGTTTTAAAATACGGCCATCATCTTCTAAGTCCACATGATCAAAACCGATATCTCTAAAAATAGATTTCATAATCATGAATCTTTTTAAATTCCATGTATTAAAATCTCCAGCTAAAACAGCAGGACCTTCAAATTGCGCAATTTTCTCTGCGATCGCATAGAGGGTCGCTGTAAAATGAGCTTGAGGAACAAAGTTTAAAACGTGAGTACACACGAATAAAACTTTTTTCCCTTCTATTTCATATTCAGAAAAAAGAGTCAGCTTCGGAGTTAATAAAAACATTTCGCGAAATTTTGAACGAATAAAATCAACTTTAGAAGGAGTTAACGGAGAACCAATTGCCACTCCTGTAGAATAAAGATCATTGTTATATTTAAAACTCTGAGCTAAATGCCATTCATATTTTTCAAAGTTTTCTTTCCATATTTTTGGCATACGCTCATCAAGCTGTGCTTCTTGTAGCATGATGATATCTTTATTGACCGCTAGGCTTTTAAAGTCTTTGGCAAAGGCATCGGCTCTTTGCCCTTTATAGACATTCCACACAAACAAATCCAAAATGGTATTAGGAGAATGCGTCTGCGCTTCTCCTAATTTTACCAACACTTCCTGATCTGCGGGAACTTTAAAACGAACCATCGTTATCTCAGTATACCAAAACTATGACAGCTTTGAAAGATAGCTTTCATCAATTGGCTGAACGACCAAGTTTAAAGCCTCTTCTCTTTCTTTTTCAGCCAAGACCGTCGACAGATATCTCTCAGAAGACGAAGGAATGATAACTACTATCGTTTTACCTTTGTTTTCAGGACGACCAGCCAGTCTCAAAGCAGCACATATAGCCGCTCCTGAAGAAATTCCCACGGGAATACCTTCTTTTTTTATAACTTCTCTGGCCGTTTCAATGGCCTCTGCCGAAGACACAGTTTCAATCCCATCAACCACGGATTTATCTAAAATCGCAGGAACAAAACCAGCCCCTATACCTTGAATTTTATGAGGACTATGTTTGCCGCCTGACAAAATAGGACTCTCGCTAGGTTCAACAGCGATCATCTTTACACTCGCTTTACGGGCTTTGAGTGCCTGTCCAACACCTGTGATTGTACCTGATGTACCAACACCACTGACAACGATGTCTACTTTACCATCGGTGTCTTTCCAAATTTCTTCGGCTGTGGTTTTACGATGAATTTCTGGATTAGCATGATTGTTAAATTGAGAAGGAATAAATGCATTTCCTGCTTTATCAGCCAACTCTAAAGCCTTTGCCCAAGCTCCCTTCATTCCATTTGATCCAGGAGTTAAAACTAACTTAGCACCTAATAACAACATCAAAGTACGACGCTCTTGAGACATTGTTTCAGGCATCACCAAAGTTAAATCATAGCCCCTTTGCGCAGCTACAAAGGCCAAGGCAATCCCTGTGTTACCACTCGTTGGTTCGATGATTTGCATGCCCGATTTTAATTTCCCAGATTTTTCGGCATCTTCTATCATTGCAACGCCAATACGATCTTTGACTGAACTTAGAGGGTTAAAAAACTCAAGTTTCAAAAGAACATCACTGTGTAAAGTCCCACCTACTTTATTTAATTTTACTAAGGGTGTATTCCCGACAGCTTTCGTAATATCCGCAAAAACATTCATTTTAAACTCCTGCTTTATTCTAAAGATCTAAAAATTAATCCTCTAAAATGGTCAATCCATTCTCTGTGCAATTCAAGGTCTTTCTCCAAACTAAACCAAAGCTCTTATCTACTGCCACAGGTCAAAAAAACGAGGATTCATTAAAAACGTCCGAACTTTGAACAAGGCGAATATGAAAACGTATTATGTTGAAAGGACTTGGGCCATAAAGCTGCAAGTCAGTCTCTCGGACATTATTTAATTCGGAGAATTTTATGGGTAAGAATTTATTCAAAGCGGTTTTATTCACTTTTGCAGCTTATAATCTAACGGCTTGTTCTATTGAAGACGTAAACTCAAAACCAGAGGCCCCCGTTCAACAAGTAAAAAAATTGGATTATTCATCAACCCCTCAAGGATTAAAGTATGCCTTTGAAAAGGCTCAGGCTGGATTTTATAAAATCTATTTTAAATTCCCAAGAAATATTTCTGAAGTTTCATTGGAATTACCTGACGGACAGCATTTTTTAATCAATCGCCAAACAACTGGAGGGGTTTTAATTCCCCATAGTTCTCCATTCAAAATAATTTTTCCTTCACGTACTGCAGACCTTAACGAAGAATCTATCCAACAGTACTTTGCTCCAAAAGATCTTATCGTAGATCGCCCCCTTATTTTGACCGAAAACACAATCTATGATGTTCAAAGAGTTTATTTTACTCCAGAGGGCAGCATTACAACCATGGCCTATGATTTAAAAATATTAGCCGACGAGATCTATTCCGAAGCTTCTGTTATTTCTGCCTTGGTAAAAAACAACAAAAGCAGAGCCCATATTCAAATTGCTCCTTCAGATTTTTATAATCAAGACAATGACGATCGAATGATTTCAGGAGGACAGGTCAGAATATATGCTCAAATTGCATACGGAGAATTTTCTATTAATCTTAACGGAATTCATGGTGGCCAAGGGACTGCAGGAAAAAATGGAGCTGAAGACAAAGCTCTAGATGGACTCGCAGGAACTTCAGGGCAAATGATCGGTTCTAATCATGTTGGGAAAACTTGTAAACATGGAAGAAAAGGCACCGATGGAAAGCCCGGCCACGATGGTGAAAATGGCGGAGATGGCATTCGCGGAGGAAACTCCGCGGCTCTTGCCTTAGATATTTTGTATCCAGATCAGGCTTTCTTTTTTATCTCACAACAACCCGGCCTTGGAGGCAAAAAAGGCCTTGCCGGCAAAGGAGGACCTGGAGGCAAAAGAGGAAAATCACCTAGCTCTGGAGTTTGCTCAGGCTCCGGTGGAGACAAAGATGGCGCTCGAGGTAACGACGGTCAAGATGGTGTTGACGGTGAAAATGGTCAAACAAATGAAATCGCTCTAGGGCTTCATCGCAAAAATTATTCTATTATCAAATAATTTTAATTCACTCACAGAAAGGCTCAAATAAAAAAAGCAGATCTTTTGATCTGCTTTTTTTTATTTCTAATAACTTCAAAAAAATTAATTATTTCTGACGATATTAATATTCGGAGTATTTGGTTTTCCGTAGCTATATATCGGAGAAATTAAATCAGGATACTGTTGAAGAAGCTTTGTTGGATTTAAAACACTGACTGCCAATAAAACCTTATCTAATGACGGATCTTTTTGTAGATTTGAATTTACGATCGCTCCAATGAAGGCTTGTATGATAGCTCTGCGCTGTTGATCCCTTAGCATCTGTCTATTGTACAACTCATTATTCAGCATTATTCGTTGAACCATTCTTAAATTACTTTCCATCATATAATTTGAATATTCAGAAGCATTCGAACGACGTAATAATAAATAAACTTGTTCTTCAGTGATTCTCTCAAGGTTTAACTTCATCAATCCTTGATTGATTTTTTTTGTCAAACTACCCACTGACTGATCGTTATTTGCTAACAGCTGAAGAATAATACTGGCTTGCCTAACATTGAAACTTGGATGCGTGATTGAATTTGCAGAGTAATCAGACATGTCTTTGTCGGTCATAGTTTCTAGTTTTGCAAAAGCCGTCACAGAAATACTCAGACCACATACAATCGTAAAGATTATCTTTTTCATAGAGACCCCTTATTTGGATACCAGAGTTCTATACAAGCTATCCTCGGTTTTCAAGGCGTTGCGTTAATCTTATAAATTCTCCAAAGTCTCCTGAACCTTAAGAAAAACAGGTATATACACTATCTATTTAATTTTACTTATGTTTTATCAGGCAAATCAAATACAGACAAATACCACGAACGACTTCTTTGAGACCGTTTAAAGATATTTGACGCTCTTTTAAAGATCGAAATATAGTACCTAGGACAATCAATTAAAACACCAGCAGACCTTCAAAGAGTCTGAAGTCAAGGCACCCATGCAAACCATCAAAAATATCCTAAAGGTCTCTGTTTTATTCCTTCTTGTCGGCATGATTCTCAGAGGCACACTTGTATTTATCATCGTCCCTTGGAGTGGTTTGAGTAAAAGTGAAGTCTCTGAGTTTATGTTTGGAATTCGCTTTGATTTAGCGGCCAGCGGTTTGATGACTTTAATTTATTTTTTATTGAACTCCGTACTAGGAAAAAATACCAAGGTCTCTCACCTGTTACTGACAACCTTACTTGTGTGCTATGGGGTCTTGTGGTTCGGCGACACGATGTATGTCAAAGACACTGGAAAACATATTGGCTATGAAATGGCCTCTATGCTTTCAATTATGAGCTCTGGGTGGTCTCTTTTTCTTTCTAAAATCCCCTATTTCATTGGCGTTTGTATTGTCTCTTATTTTCTAGCAAAACCTACTATTGAAAAATCCATGGTGCAAAAAAAATGGAGACATTTAATTCTGGCAATACCTCTGTGTTTTGTAGCCTTCAGGGGTACTGAGCCCATTGCCCAAGATCCCAGCTGGTCCTTTAAGGCAGGAAATTCGGTTCTGGCCCCTACGATTGCGCTCAATCCCATTTACAATATGGGCTGGAGACTTATTAAATCAAAAAATTTAAAAGCCTACGTTCCTCTTGAAAAACCTGAAAATTTCTCTAGCAAACCCTATGAAGATTTAATTTCAAAACGCCAAGCTGATATTCAAAAGGGCCTTAAAAGCCAACCAAATATTGTCATCGTATTTTTAGAGAGCTGGTGGGGAACACGTACGCGCCAAACAGATCCTGAGCTGACTCCTTTTTTTAATAGCTTAAGAAAAAAATCTTTATCGACTCAATTATTTTTAGCCGGTGGACACCGCACGACTGAAGGAATTTTTTCTTCACTCTGTAGTCGTATAAACCCACTTGGTCGAAGTGTTATGTATTCTGAAATCGAATCCAATAACTACGAATGTTTGATTCATCTATTGGAAAAAGAAAAAAAATATGATTCTGCTTTCTTTCAAGGCTCTGACAAGGATACTAGCGGAACTGGTGCGTTGACGATGAAAGTAGGTTTTGAAAATTCCTATGGAAAAAATGAGATCCCAGACCTAAAAGAAAAGAAACAAAATGCTTGGGGCGTCTATGATGATGACCTGTACTCATTTGTATTACAAAAAATGTTCGAACTTAAAGAGCCCCATATCGTCGGTATTAACACCAACACAACCCACGACACTCAACTTAAAGACATTGGCTCTAACAAAGGCTTTAAACTTCCTATTGAACAAGCCGATCGCGAACTTGAACAATTTTATAAGAGTCTCAAAAATTATTACGGCGACAAAGAATGGCTTTTAGTATTAGTTGCAGATCACACCAACTATTCTGGTCCTTTATTTTTAGATCACTACGACATCCCCGTCCTATTCAAAATACACAACTCAAAAGGTGTTAAAATCCCCGAGGGCCTAGAACTCAAAGGTATTTACCAACAAATGGATATCGCCCAAACATTGGCTGATATCACAGGTATTAGCTCTAAGAATTTTGAGGGCAGATCCCTGTTGAGGAATTCGATGTCGGGCTCTGGTATCTATCACAACAATCAATTTCTATGGGCCGACGACTCTGGAAATGCTGTCCTGATGCAAATTCCAAAGGTCGAAAATTTTAAATGTTATAATATTTTCTCCGACAGAAAACTAGAGCAAGAGCTTCAATGCAGTCGTGAATTCCTCTCTCTACAAGCAATTGGAGCTTCTTATTTGATAAACTCACAGGATAAATTGTTCGAAAAATAGCGTATTTATTGAATTTAACCCCCAGCGTAAGGCCTAAAAAAATTGCTATCTGATTTCATCGACTTTATCCTCGAAAGAATGAAGAAAAGAACTAAACTTATATTAGCAGCATTTGTGTTTGGCGGCATAGTTTCGCTAGGCGCTTTTTTTCAGTCAGCCTATTTTTTTTCGACATCTATCGAAGATTCGGCAGTTCCCGTTGAAGAGGTTCAGGTCTTTATTCCTCCCGTTGAGGAAAGATATCCTTTTGAGATTCCCAAGCGTTCAACATTGTCTGCCGAACTTGCAAAACACGGACTCTCAAGTCTAGATATCCACAACTTAGTGGATGCTGCGAAAGATACAAAAAATTTAGCGCGTATTTTACCAGGGACCAGATATCAAGTAAATAAAACTGAAGGAGAAGCTCCTGAGGTTACAAGCATTCGCTTTAGATTTTCTCCAGCCGATATTTTACTTCTGACAAAAGACAACGGCACTTGGTCGGCAAAAAAAATCGAAAAACCTATCACTAAAAAAATCGTTTCTTATCAAGGTGTGGTCAGATCTTCTCTGTGGGACTCTGCAACCAATGCGGCTATGAATCCAG
>JBHIVS010000117.1:0-7748 GCA_041987885.1 Pseudobdellovibrionaceae bacterium
TGCCTACTCATCAGCTCTCCATGGATGCAAATTCTTGTGATTGTCCTCGGAGCTATTTGTGGATTTATTTTTTTACATAGTTCCCCAGAACTTCCTCATTCTCCACTTAAATCCAAAATATCAAAAAAACTTGCTGCTGTATTGTTATGTATTTTTTTTGCAGTTCTTTTAATTTCACCGGTCTTTGCAAAACATAATCCACTATCTTCTGTTAGTATTTTCAGCAGCTACTTCAAAACAGGTGCTTTAGTATTTGGAGGAGGTCACGTTGTTTTGCCAATTCTAAAAGCAGAAGTTGTGGACAAAGGCTTTGTGACAAATGATTTATTTATGACCGGATACGGAGCCGCTCAAGCTGTCCCGGGTCCTATGTTTTCTCTGGCTGCTTTTCTGGGCAGTGTCTCTAATGCTTCTCCCAGCGGATGGTTAGGCGCTTTACTTTGTTTGGTTGCTATTTTCCTTCCCTCGTTCCTTTTAGTTTTAGGAGTTATTCCTTTCTGGGAAAAATTACGGAATATAAAAAAAATTAGAATATCCATGATGGGAGCAAATGCAGCAGTAGTGGGCTTATTAGCTTCTGCATTTTACGACCCAGTATTGCATGAAGGAATATTAAGCTTTAAACATTTACTTATTGCAGTGTGTGTATTTCTACTATTAGCAGTATGGAAGCTACCCTCTTGGGCTTGTATTTTAATTTCTTGTTTAATGGGAATCAGTCTTTTATGAAAATATATGAATGGGAACAAAATATCATCGATACGGCTCGAACTTGGCCAACATCAGGATTTATTTTTGAATCAATGGACTTTGTTTCAGATTTCAAAAAAACTCTCCTTGTCATTTTTCCTATTTTAATATTTTTGATGTGGAAAAAAGGACCTAAACCAATCCTAATTCCCATATTACTAAGTTTAGTTTCTTTAGCCCTGACAGAAACTTTTTCTCGAAGAGTGATTAAAGCAACTATTATGCGACCTCGACCGAATTTTCTTGATTCGGAATGCACTAATAGTCCTTGTTGGGGATTTATCAGTTCCCATGCTACTAATATATTTGGAATCGCAATGCTTTTAATTATGTACGATCGAAGAAATATTTACTGGGCATTGCCACTTGCAATTCTCGTTTCTTTTTCTAGAATTTACTTACTCGATCATTACCCTATGGATGTTATTGGTGGTGCTTTTGCAGGAATAGCAATAGGATATATCGTCTGGCATCTATTTGTTACTTTTCAAAAAAGACGCTCTTCAAAACTTTGATCAAACTCATAAATTGAAAACAAACTATTCTTGTAAACCTTCTGAACGGCCACACTTCATTTTTAAAATCTGATCCGGTTTTTCACTCATTAAAGCTGCAATCCAATGCAACCAAGGAAACCCCGAGTTTTCAAAAATTATTTTTAAGCATGCCGTAATTGGAATAGCTAATAGGATTCCGACGGGACCCCATAATTCTCCCCATACGATAATAGCCACTGTCGAAGTCACTGCATTTAAATCAACCTTTGAGCCTAAAACTCTTGGAGTCACAAAGTTTGCCACCACAAAATGAATCAACATACATGCAGAGAACAATCCAACAACTGCGGCAATTGTCGCTTCTTGAGAGATTAAATCCAAGGTTGGTAAAAATCCTGCCAGTGGCGCCCCTAAAAATGGAACCAAGTTAAATACACTCGACAAAGCTGCCATTGTTAATGGGGACTTTACAGAGAAAATATAAAACATGATCGCAAAAAATGGAAAGCTGACTAAGGCCAAAATTAAGTTCCCTAAAAAGAAGGCTCTATTAGCAGCCACCATCTGCAACCACATTCTGCGAGCCTTCATTGGATCACGGAATGCCAAAGGGAAAACCTTAATGAAAGACCCACGACCTAGCATCATAAACAGTGTTAAAATAGGAACAAGCACTGCATAGGTAATCACAGTCATGGCACTGCCTAATCCATGCATCAAAGTTATTCCCATTCCACCCGTCAGGAATGATCCATCGATAACTTCGACCTTTTGAACTTTAGCAGCACCACCAGATCCTGCTAGTCCTCCAGAAAATGCTTCGATGAAATTCAAAATATTAGAGTTCAAAGAATTATAAAACTGAATCAAAATTCTTTTAGACTCTTGCAAGTCCATTAAAATTGCGGCTGAAAAGTATCCTAAAACAGAAATCAGTAACAACACAACAAACGAAGTTCCTAAAATCAAAAGCACAGAACTCATTGCAGGAGGTACTTTTCTTTTACACAGTTCCACCCACCAAGGCTCTAAAAGAGCTAGGAGAAAAAACGAAGATATCAGCCACAGAAAAATATTAGGTGCAGCATGAATCAATGTCCCCACTGATAAAAGAGCAATTATCCAGATCGGCAATATAAGATATTTAGCAGCTTGATCATTCATAGAGACAATCCTATTCAAACTAAATACAGTTTCAAGAGGATACTCATGACGCCCTGACAAAACATGGAAGTTCCTTTTCGAAAAAGCTTAAAACGAACTGCGCTATGAACTGGTAATCACTTTGAAATTGTGTCATAGAATAATATCCCCAAGACTTTGAACAATTGAGGATTCATGACCAAATTAAGCCATATCGACTTGAATGTTTCTGACTATAAAAAAAGTCTGATTTTTTACGACATGATTCTAATTCCCTTAGGATGGAAAAGATTCGTTTGTCAAAAGTCGCATACGACCTATAGCGATGGCTTTATGAAAATTTGTATTTGTCCAACAGAAGAAAAATATATTACTGCTGGATTTCATCGAAAAAGAACGGGGCTCAATCATTTAGCTTTTTACGCGAATTCAAAACAAGAGGTCGATGCATTTTATACAAATGTTCTTTTTGAAAAATTCAGTGCCTTGCTTGTATGAAAAAAATCCCCATGGCGATGACGATTATTATGCTGTTTTCTTTGAAGACCCAGACAGAATAAAACTCGAAATCGTCTATTCCCCAAGATATTGCGCCCCTGATGACTGGACGAATACTTTGGAAAATGATTTTGATCCGTATGAGGCAGATAAGACAGAAAATACTTTGTCTTTAGAAAATGGTATCGTTTAGGCATAAAAAAACCCGCCATTACGCGGGTTTGATATTTCTCTCAAAGGCTCATTTTCGGAGAAACTTCTTTCGATTCACGATCGAAAGAAAATTGGTAGAGGATGCGCCAAGCTGGTCGAACCAGCGGGGATAGTAGTTTCAAGAACTTATACGATTCACTGGAAAAAGCAAAACTAACCAGAGCCTTACTGGCGGCCAAACCCACCTCAAAAAAATACCCTCAAAATAAAAACTTTGCCTTTCGTGTTGCATATTGTGAGACCAAAACCGTTTTACAATCTCACACGTTTAAATTTTTTATGGACACTCAATGGAACATCTGGCTTTTCCACTCGGGAAATTTGTTTCAACTTTCTAAGAGTTTTTCTTCATAATTTATACGAACTTGTTTGAGGCATCAGGCCCAAGCGTGAATTCAATTTTTGCAATTCTTGGCTACCTTCGTGATGAAGAGGAAAAGATAAATCGCCGACGTTCCTAAAATTACTGCGTGGTTCAAAAGAGAATACTTTTTCGATAAGCTGAACTGATTTTATACTTGGAGCCATTAGCGATGACGATATTACGCAATACGATCAAACAAGAATGTCCGATTTTTTCACCAAGATCATATTTCAGCAACTTTGGCATTTTCTGTTTAAGCTTAAAAATTTCACGACAAAATCTGTAAGCTTCTTGGTAAATTCCTAAATGATTATTTCTTGCCATGTGGCACCTCAAAAAAAATTAAATCTACCGCCTCCGGCGGACAAGAGCACTTTTGCGACACGCAAAAGCGCAATAATACACAATCACTAAATTTTAACCACGCCTAGCGACCGACACAGCGAACCCGATTATTGTTGTAACGGGCGTTATTGTTGACGCCGCCGTAATTCGAGATGAAGTACCACGCGAGAGAACGGCTGGCCGAATAAACCGACGCAGACCACTCGACACTACCTCCACTCAACATATCCGGCATAACGAACCTAATTCCATTAACTTCAGCCTGCTCATAATCTGCGAGTGATGGTAGTCTCCATGCGACCGCTGGAGTTGAGGAAAGATTCAACCCTACTTTACCAAGATTATCTATGCTCCCATCCGTTGTGGTGAAGTAATTTTCACCATCCTCAAAACAAGCACTCACAGCTTTTGTTGCCGGACCTGTTCCTGTGTTTTGATAAGATGAGCTATCGCAATAATTAGATGGATCGTCTTCTGCTGCGGGGTTGTTAGTAATGAAGTTTGAACCGCTCGCTTTACACCAGTTCAAAGATGTTGAGACAAGCGATGACCATAATAGCTTCGTTCTTTGATCCTGCCATACTTCACGGCCTTTACTTGATGTCACACTTCCTGATCGGCTAACAAGCTTCCACTGGCCTTGGCCTGCGTTGCCATTGACTGAGCCATCCCAGGTCGCACTCGCCCCAAAAGCAATCGCACAGTCAGCAATACGATCTGCTATTGTGGCCTGTGATGTTCCACAGGTCGTTGCACCCCAAGCAGGACTTGTTCTATTAACAATCGTGCTTGATCCACCTGTGTACCCATCGTCGTCTTTTGTAATATCAGACACGGCTCGGTAGCCACCTGGATTACCTGTAGGGGTATTTGTGTATGGAACTCCAGCATTGGTGACCGCTTCGTTATAAAGACTCACCTGAGTTGTTGTTTTATCTCTAAACTGCGATGAAGCTGCAAATGTTGCAAAGTTCGCAGTTTGCGCAGGAACCAAGGTCCCCGTACCCGTAACCCCAAAGATACTTGCGCCACTCACAAGATTATAAGGTACAAGATTTCCGTCAGTGAACAACACTGAGTTTCCACTGTAATAGGCCCCAGGAATTGCTCCTGAGACTGTTGTGGTTGCCCCTGTGTTCGTCCATGTTGTGATGTTTGCTCCTACACTTGCAACATATCTGTTCGCAGCTGTAGAGCATTGACTGACATTCAAAGCATCATCTGTACAATCTGCATAAGGGGCTATTAGATTTCCTGTGGTTCCAAAAATACCGATTCCCGTTTTAATGTTAGCAGCAATCAAATTGGAATCAGTGACACCCACAGTTTTAGTTCCATTATAAAATCCAAAAGGAAGGGTCACTGTTAAGCTGGCATTGGTGCCTGTGACATTGCTATTACGAAGTTGCGAGGTAACATATCTGTTTGTGGACGTTGAACACTGACTGGCATTCAAAGCATCATCTGTACAACCCGAGTAAGGACTTTGCGTGTAAGTACCAGCAACCCCAAAGATACTTGCACCACTGGCGATATTAGCAGCCAACAGATTTGCATTTGTAAAGCTAACACTTTTCCCAGAATAAAATCCTGTCGGCATGGAAGCACTGATTGTCGTCGTTGCACCTGAGTTAGACCAACCTGTAATATTAGCTCCATTTGTGCTTGTGACGTATCTATTTGTATCCGTTGAACACTGACTTATATTCAAGGCATCGTCCGTACAATCTGAATATGCAGATGTCACTGAACCACTCACTCCGAAAACGCTAACACCTGATTTAATGTTCGATGCTAAAAGATTCGTATCACTAACACTTGCTGACTTGGTTCCATCATAAAATCCTGTGGGGATTGCAACACTCAAGCTGGCGTTTGCGCCTGAAACATTCCCACCCAAAGTTGCAGTGACGTATCTATTCGCCGCAGTTGAACATTGACTAGAGTTAAGAGCCCCATCTATACAAGCTGAATAAGCTTGCGTAAGTGATCCTGTAACCCCAAAAATATTTGTGCCGGATTTGATATTCGCTGCGATCAAATTTGCATCTGTAAATTCGCAGGACTTTCCACTGTAATAACCTGTTGCAATACTTCCCGTCATCGTAGTCAAGGCACTTGCATTAGACCAACTTGTGATATTGGCACCGCTCGTCGCCGTAACATATCTATTTGCTGCCGTTGAACACGGACCTGTATTCAAAGTATCGTCTGTACAAGATGAGTATGCAGATGCCACGGAACCACTAACCCCGAAAATGCTGACACCGGATTTGATGTTCGATGCTAAAAGATTGGCGTCGCTAACACTTGCCAACTTAGTCCCATCGTAAAATCCCGTTGGAATTATAACACTCAGACTTGCATTTGCTCCTGAGATGTTTCCTCCCAGAGTCGGTGTCACGTAACGGTTTACAGAAGTTGAGCACTGACTTGTATTTAAAGCATCATCCGTACAAGCTGAGTAGGCAGATGCCACAGAACCATTAACCCCGAAAATACTTACGCCCGATTTAATATTTGCAGCAATTAAATTACTATCTGTGAACATGATAGATTTGCCATCGTAATATCCGTTGGCGATATTTCCGACAACCGTTGTCGATGCGGTCGAATTTGACCAGCTTGTAATATCTGAACCCGCTGTTGCCGTGACATATCTGTTCGCCGCCGTCGAACAAATCCCTGCATTTAAAGCCTCATCAGTACATGGAGAATAAGGACCCGACGCTGTACCCAAAACCCCAAATAAAGTAATTCCACTTACTATATTCGCCGCCGTGATTGAATTTATGTCCGACGTCACGGCAACACCAACGTTTTGGATTTTACAAGCCTCTGTGGTTACAGAATTATCCGTACAATCTGGCAAGCTTAACGCTGTGTCATTAGAAGCATATTCCGTTATAGATGAATCCTCAGGCTGTCCCAAAGGATTACAACCCGAAAGTACAAAACTTAAGATAATAAGAAGTTTTGATATTTTTTGTTTCACCATAAAAACTAATGCCTCTTTAAAAATTTTCAAACCTTTCCCGCCCACGGCGGGTTAAGAGCACTTTTGCGACACGCAAAAGTGCAATAATACACAATCACTAAATTCTAACCACGCCTAGCGACCGACACAGCGAACCCGATAATAGCTGTTACGGAGGTTAGAGTTGACGTTGCCGTTATTCGAGTGGAAGTTCCACGCGCTACTACGGTTGTTTGAAAAAACCGACGCAGACCACTCGTTACTACCTCCACTCAGCATATCCGGCATAACGAATCTGATCCCATTAACTTCAGCCTGCTCATAATCCGCTAGAGATGGCAGCCTCCAAGCAACCGCTGGAGAGGAGGAAAGATTCAATCCTACCTTGCCCAGATTATCTATGCTCCCATCTGTTGTAGTGAAGTAATTCTCGCCATCTTCAAAACAAGCACTGACGGCTTTTGTTGCAGGGCCTGTTCCTGTATTCTGATAACTAGCACTATTACAATAACCACTTGGATCAGTTTGAGCTGTGGGATTATTTGTAATATTGTTGCTTCCAACCGCCTTACACCAGTTTAAAGACGTTGCCACAAGCGATGACCATAAAAGCTTCGTTCTTTGATCCTGCCATACTTCACGGCCTTTACTTGACGTCACACTTCCTGATCGACTGACAAGCTTCCATTGACCTTGGCCAGCATTGCCTTTTACGGAACCATCCCAAGTGGCATTGGCTCCAAAAACATACGCACAATCAGCAATGCGATCATCTATTGTGGCTTGTGAAGTTCCACATGTCGTTGTGCCCCAAGCAGGACTTGTCCTGTTAACAATCGTACTTGATCCACCTGTATAGCCATCATCGTCCGTGGCAATGCGCGGAACTGCCCTATAGCCATTTTGAGAACTGTTTGTGTAAGTAGTTCCCGCAAGTGTGGTCGTTTCATTATAAAGACTG
>JBHIVS010000118.1:0-7620 GCA_041987885.1 Pseudobdellovibrionaceae bacterium
AAATCGTATCTGGAACTCTTCAAGATTATAAACGTGCAGTTATCGTTGGTGGTGATCACACTTACGGTAAAGGAAGCGTGCAATCCGTTATTCCGATGCCAAATAATTTGGGAGCATTGAAAGTAACAGTAGGCATGTTTTTTGTTCCTGGTGGTAAATCAACACAACATCGTGGTGTCGATGCTGATATCGTATTTCCTGGTGTATTTAGTACTGATGATATTGGTGAGAAGTACATGGAGTACTCTTTGCCTCCGGCTCAGCTGTCGCCGTTCTTGTCTGAGGACGCATACGTGAAATCAGGAGAAGGCGCTTGGACTCAGATTAAATCAGACTGGGTTAAAACTCTTAAAGACAGATCACAGCAGCGTGTGAATGTAAATGAGGACTTTAAAAAGATTGTTGATGATGTAGAAAAAGCTAAGGCTAGAGGGAAAATCATCAAAGTTAGTGAAGTGCTATCTGATAAAACTGAAAAAGAGAAAAAAGAAAAAGCAAAAAAAGTAGCTGATAAAAAGAAAAAAGATGAAGAGTACCTAAAACGTGCTGACATCGTAGAGGCTGAAAATGTTTTATTCGATTTGATCTTGTTGGAAGGAAAGAAATCTTTACCGCCAGTTTCAGAAATGATCACAGCAGCCGCTGAGAAAACGACTGACGAAAAAACGAAGTAGTTTTTTATAAAATAAGTTTTCGCAAAAAGCCCAAGTTTAACTTGGGCTTTTTTGTTTTTTAGGTTCTCTAAAGAAACATTAAAAAGTGCTAGCAAGAGCTTTATCTGTTCAGGTTAAGGAGAATTTAGATCATTTTAAGGTCATCCGTGAGAAGGTCTAAGGGGTGGCAAACACTAGGCGGCTTTATTTTGCCTAATATTAAGGCAGATGGTGGCTGAAATCGGTTAAAAAGTACATAGTAGCTTCGAGGATTATTGGTTTCGTAAAAGCGAGGGGTTTAAGACGTGACAAAGGCTTCTGTTTTCGCTTAGATAGACGCGAAAATGGAGACCTAAAAATGGCTAAGAAAAGCTCTGTAAAAACTGCTTCAAAAGCAGCTGTAAAAGCCGTGCCTAAAAAAGCGTCTAAAAAAGTTGAGAAAAAAACAGTAGTAAAAACTACTAAAGCGACTTCAAAGACAGCTTCGGTAAAAACAGCGAAGTCTAATGCATCTTCAAAAACTTCTGCGGTTGTGAAAAAAACGAAAGAGAACTTTGGTGGGTTATCTAAAGAAGTTCTTTTGCAGATTCATGATTTAATGGTGAAGTCTCGTGTTCTTGAAGAAAGAATTATCAAAATTTATAAAGCTGGTGATGGATATTTTTGGATTGGCGGACCAGGTGAGGAAGCTTGGGGTGTTACCCTAGGGATGCTCGCACACAAAGGCCAAGGTGTTAATTATGATTGGCTTCACTTGCACTATCGTTGTACGCCGACAATGGTTGCGATGGGCATGAATATGATTGATGCGGTTCGTTTGATGATGAATCGCTCTACAGATCCATCGACAGGTGGTCGTAATTTTGCCAGTCACTACTGTTTCCCTCAATGGAATGTGGCTCCGGTAACGTCTCCGCTCGAAGTTCAATACCCTATTGCTTGCGGAACAGCTCATGCTCAAAAGCGTGTTGGTTCCAAAGGTATTTCAATCGTAACTGGTGGGGATGCGGGGACAGCGGAGGGGGATTTTGCTTCTTGCTTAGTACTTGCTTCTCGTAAAGGCCAAGAGCTTCCTATGTTAATTACTGTACAAAATAATGGATTCGGTATTTCTACTCCATTTGAAGGTCAGCATGGAGAAACTCACATTGCAGATCGTGCGCAAGCTTTCAATATTAAATCACGTGTGATTAATGGCAATGATCCTGTTGAGTGTTATTTGGCGATCAAAGAAGATATGGACTATATTCGCAGAACGGGGAAGCCGGCCTTTATTGAAACTATGGTAACTCGTCTTTATGGACATTCTTCTGCGGATGGTGCGAATAAAAAACATCACTTGTTTGATCCCGTAATGGACTTTGAAAAACGTTTATTGGATGCCGGTTTGATTTCTTTAGAGGAAATTAAAGAGATTTGGGAAAAACATGAGGCGGAAGGTATTGCAGCGCAAGAGCAAGCTCGTCAAGAACCTGTACCGACTTCTGAGTCAGTTTGGGATCATGTTTACGTTAATAATGAAAATGCAGATTGGAGAAAATTCTAATGGCAAGTATAGCTCAGGCCATCAGAATGGCCCTTCACTATGGTGAAGAGAACATGGGTGTAAAAGATATTTTTGGGCAAGACGTAGGTGCTCCTCTAGGGGGAGTTTTCACGGCGACTCAAGGGCTGAAGAACGCTTGGAATTCGACGTTGGATGAACGCGGTATCATTAGCATGGCCATGGGAATTGCAATGACTGGTGATCGTTGTGTCGCAGAGATTCAGTTTGCTGACTACATTTTTAACACTATCGATCTTTTAAAAATTGCTGGAAATACTTTGTGGTGTACAAACGGTCAGATTCAGTTACCGATGGTGGTAATGACTCCTGTCGGTGCCGGTATTTTTGGTTCGGTTTACCATTCTCATTCTTTTGATGCTTGGGCATCTAGATTGCCAGGGTGGAAAATTGTAATGCCATCAAATCCTTTAGATGCTTATGGCTTAATGTTGGCAGCTATTGATGATCCAAATCCCGTTTTATATTTGAAATCAAAAGCTCTAATGAGACATAAAGGCGGAGACTTGATCCCAGGAGAACCTGCGGATGAAAAAGAACTTAAAGCTATGATTGATAAGCCGGTTCAAAATCCTGATGGATGGAAACCTAGATGGCCGAATTTAGAAAAATATATTGTTCCAATTGGTAAAGGTAAAATCATTCACGAAGGTGAGCACCTAACTATTGTAACTTACAGCCGTATGGTTCATTTGTGCCAAGAAGCTGCTGAAAAATTGGCTGCTGAAGGTATTTCTGTAGAGGTTATCGATCTTAGGTCTATTTATCCTTATGATTGGGATATGATTAAAACCTCGATTGAGAAAACTGGAAAAGTTTTATTTGTTAATGAAGACACTGAAGTGACAAACTTTGGAGAGCATTTAGCTTATAGAGCGACTCAAGAGTTGTTTTATCAATTGATGGCTCCTCCAAGAGTTTTAGCCGGAAAAAACTTGCCTGGAATTGGATTGCATCCGAATCTAGAAAAGAATTCTGTGCCTCAAATTGAAGATATTGAACAGGCGATTCGTGAAATCGCAGCGGAAGTGCCATAATGAAAACTCAGGTGATTTCTCATAAGAAAAAGGTTCGTCGTAGAGTAAATAAAAAAACAACACGTGTGTTGTTTGATAAATATGAATTGTATCGTAAGGCTGTTCAATCGGCGGAAAATGATGTTCAATTTATTCAAAATACTTTTAAAGAACTTAAAGGGAGATCGCCTAAGGTATTTCGTGAAGATTTTTGCGGTACTTTTGCTCTGTCTACGGAGTGGATTAAATTAAGTCCTCAATATTTATCGGTAGGTATAGATTTAGATCCAGAGCCGATGGCTTATGGAAAAGCTCATTACTTGAGTAAGTTAAAACCTGATCAGCAAAAAAGAATGCGCTTAATTGAGGGCAATGTTTTAGAGCCTAATTTGCCGAAAGCAGATATTGTTGCAGCTATGAACTTTAGCTATTTCTGTTTTAAAAAAAGAGAAGTTCTAAAGAAATATTTTGTTAATGTTTTAAAGACATTGAACAAAGATGGAATTTTTTTAGTAGATTGTTTTGGTGGTAGTCAGTGTTATGGTCCCATCGAAGATCAAATTAAGCACGAAGGTTTTACTTATTTTTGGGATCAGACAAATTTTGATCCAGTGACAAACGAAGCTCTGTTTCATATTCACTTCAAAGTGGGTGGAAAAAAAGTAGAACAAGTTTTTACCTATGACTGGCGTTTGTGGACTATATCTGAGCTTCGAGACGTTATGGAAGAGGCAGGCTTTAAAAAGACCCATGTATATTGGGAAGGTACTGCGAAGGATGGATCTGGGGACGGCAACTTTACTCGCGTTGATCATGGGGAATCTTGCGAAAGCTGGATCGCCTACATTGTGGGTGAAAAATAGCCTAGTATAAACGATATAGTTTAATTGTTAAAAAATAAAACCCCAATCTTAAAAAGGTTGGGGTTTTATGATTTTATTGTCTGGTATTTTGATTGATCCAGTTGTGGTAGTCTTCATTTACATTGTCGATAGGCAATTTGATGATGGCTGGGCATTTGTAACTATGAAC
Source organism: Pseudobdellovibrionaceae bacterium (assembly GCA_041987885.1). Classification (GTDB taxonomy): domain Bacteria; phylum Bdellovibrionota; class Bdellovibrionia; order Bdellovibrionales; family Bdellovibrionaceae; genus Bdellovibrio. Next base: position 4,266 of record JBHIVS010000118.1, read on the forward strand.
CGCACGAACACTTTTTTCAATTATTTCAAACTCAATGTTGTCAGAGGTCTTTAAAACTAAAACACATTCTGAGTCTTCGACCATTTTTCCTTCCCACATATATAAACTACTGATCTCGGGGAAGATGTTTGCACAAGTAATGAGTCTTTGACGAAGAAGCTCTAGAGTGATTGCGCGAGCTTCTTCTGTATTAGGGCAGGGAACATAAAACATTTGCATGCTCTAGCTCTTTCTCATTCGTTGTTTTCGCTGTTGCCATTGATCAAGGGCGAATTTTCTCATGTCCTCAACACTATCTAACTCATCGACAATTTCGACGCCTAGAAGGGTTTCTACGGCATCTTCTAGGCTCACAAGACCTACAGTGACTCCGTATTCATCGACAGCAAGAGCGATGTGTTCTTTTTCTCTGATAAAGAAATCTAAAACTTGTGACACCGTCATGCGTTCAGGAATACTTGAGATAGGTGTTACTAAGTCCGCAATAGGTTTGTCATGTAAATCATTAGAAAGAGCTTCATGAATTTTGTAACGAAAAGTCATGCCGATAATATTGTCTAAGCTTTCGTCATATACGGGAATACGCGAAAATCTAAGAGGTCTGTATTTATTAAATACTTCTTCGACAGTGAGTTCTTTGTCCAAGGCAAAAAAGACGGATCTTGGTGTCATGATGTCTGACACAAAAATTTTATCCAACATCAAAAGATTTTTAATGATGTTGTTTTCTTTACCTTTCAGAGAGCCTTCTTCGTGGGCAATCTCTGATGTCATCAAAAGTTCTTCACGAGAAACTTCAGGGGCCTCTGATTCAGAGACGAACATTTTTCCTATCCATTCTGAAATAATCACGAAGGGTAAAAGTGCGATAATCAAAAATTGAATACAATAGGCAGAAAAAGGAGCCAAAGTTTTCCAATGAGCAGAGCCTATGGATTTAGGAATAATTTCTGAAAATATTAAAATTAAAAACGTTAATGCTACGCTGGCAGTTGTAACTGCAGCATCACCATAAGTGACATGTACTTGGTAAGCGATAGCAGCAGAGCCTAGGGTGTGACAGATCGTATTTAGAGTTAAAATAGCTGAAATCGGACGATCTAGGTTTTCTTTGAGGTGTTCAAGGACCTTACCTGTTTTTTTACCCTCTTTGACGAGTACGCCAATATACGCGGATGTCGAGGTTAGTAATACGGCTTCGAGGATTGAACATAGGAAGGACACGCTGAGGGTGATCAGTAATATAGTAATAATTGGAGTCATAGTGGTTGCACGTAGATGTAAGGGGTGGATTTAAGAGAAAACGGGAATAAAAATTTTGTGGGCCAAGGCCTATAATAATCCATAGTTTGTCTAATATAGCATGGACGACCCTGTGTTGTGAAAAGAAATGTCGAATCGGATACTGCCTAGGTCTTGTTTGTTGTGAAATATAAGTATTTGATATTATTGATGTTATTTTGCTTTTTGAGCTGGTCCTTAAGTATTTCTAGGGAAAATGTGTCATTCCTCACGCATGCCTAAAAAAAATGCAACTTGAGTCTCTGCCTATGGAGCTTTAGGGCGGGGTGTGGTAACTACTAGCATTCTTTTATAAAAGGGAGAGATTAATGAAATCTTTGATTTTGGCAGCTTTAATAGCTTTTTCGTTTTCAGCTCAAGCAACTATCGTTCAAACAAATGACTCTATCGTTGCGAAAAATCCTGATGAAGTTAAAGACGATGAACAAAGACAAGGTGGAGGCGATCAGCCATCTTCTCGTGAAGAGACTTATGAAGGTAATGATCGTAATTCTGGTAGCAACAGTTCTGATTATGGCAATGGCTATGAAGACAGAGGTGATGGCGGCGGAATGATGTCTGAGATTTTCTCTGTACCTAAAACAGGTATTGATAAAGAGAATACTTCTACGGAAGTTGAAGATCGTGGAGATGTATTGGTTTATACAACTAGATCTTTTGAAGCTATCAGTGCTGAAGAAGTTTGTTTTACAACTTCTGTATTAGTTGTTTCGAAAAAAGATGGTTCAGTTGTTTCTTCTGAGACTGAAACTAAATGTACAGGTCTTCCTTAGTTTTCAGACCAAAAAGAATTTATTTGTTAAAAAGCCGAACTATTTAGTTCGGCTTTTTTTATCATTTTTTTTGAAACCAGATAATTTTTTATTCACCAGATGGAGAGCTAGAGTGTGTAGCTTCTCTTTTTTTCTGTCTTTCCTCGACAAAGTCCATAACCAACAAAGCGACTGCATTTTCAATAGCGCCACTTGCTTTGGGTGTAGGAGTGGGTTTTTCAGTTTCTAGTTTTTCTAACCATGTTTTAGATTTTAAACTGTAAATGAGTACGCTGATGGAAATTAAGCTCATAACTAGATAGACGATCATGCTATTGGAAAAAGTAAAACCATCTTCTGCTTCTAGCTGTTTTGCTAAGCTGACTATAAATAAAGAAATACCTACGCAACTTAATGTTAGAGATCCCAGTGCCGTTACTAAAAGAAAAGTAATCGCACGAAGGTGCAAGGCAAGTTGTCTAGTGATAATTTCGCTAGAATCTTTGAAGAAGCTTTTTGCATTTCCAGCAAAGAACGAAAGTATTGGTAGAAGAAAGCTAAACATTAGTCCTCCTTGTTCTTATAAAGCACTCTTGCGATCAGAAAACCGGCTGCTGTTGCTAATCCTACAGCAAGCCAAGGATGAGTTTTAATTTCATTAGAGATTTTAGTGGTAACGGCTTTGGCCTGTTTACGTTGTTCGGCAGGAATTTTATCTTTGATATTTTGAGTTTGATATTTGAGCTCTTCCTGAAGCTGTTTTTTTATTTCAGCAACTAGCTGATCGCGATCCATACTGTCGTTCCTTGTTAGAGATTATCCTTTGTTTTGTCGGAAGATTTACGATCAATCTAAATGGGACTAGGGTATTGATTAGGAGATGTCTTAGGGATTTTGGTCGAGTTAGATATATGGAAGACGCATAAAAAAAGCCCCGTGTTGTGCACGGGGCTTTTTGAGTTTCCGAAAACTTTGGTTAGATTTACTTTTGCTCAGCTGCGCGCTTAGCTTGGTATTTCTTTGCAAGTTCTTCTTGGATGTTACGAGGTACAGCAGCGTACTTCGCGAATTCCATAGAGAACTCACCTTTACCTTTAGTTGCAGAACGAAGATCTGTAGAGTAACCAAACATTTCTGTAAGTGGTACTTCAGCTTCGATAACACAGTTACCTTCGAAAGCAGTTGTTCCTACGATAGAACCACGGCGTTGGTTGATTTGACCAACCGCTGAACCTTGGTACTCTTCAGGAACTGTCGTCTCAAGCTTCATGATCGGCTCAAGAACAGTTGGTTTTGCTTGA
>JBHIVS010000119.1:0-7481 GCA_041987885.1 Pseudobdellovibrionaceae bacterium
AGTCTGCTAGACAGAGATTGTCCTCATTCTTTCATTTTCGCGCTACCGGATGCGAACTAAGCATGTTTTCAGAAGCAGCGACTCTCCGAACAGCCCTTGGGCCATATTATTCACCGTTAACTTAATTTTAAGACATTTTTGCTTTCACCATCTTTCCAAGGGAACTATATATCCCTAATATTATCAAAATTTGAGTTGCCAGAAAAAATTTCACGCCTAAAAGCTGAAATTAGAGCTCGGCCCCATTCTTATTCCAAAATTATTGATCTTGCAGAATCCCTCGCCCTACAAGGTGATACAAAGTCTGCAACAGCTCTTCTTTGGAAGCACGTTGATAAAATAGATCGTTCAGGGCTTTTGGCTCTGGCAAAAATTCACATCACAGCCAAAGATTATGGCGATGGTCATCGGGCACTAAATCTGATGATCAGTAAAAATGAAAAAGATTTTGAAGCACATACACTAAAGGGCGATATTTTTTCTCAAGAAAAGAAAAAGAAGGAAGCTCTAGAATCTTACCAATCTGCGATTGATGTAAAAAATAACTTTGAACCCGCCTACACAGGTCTTATTCATCTCTATGAAAACATGTCTCCGCCCAATCTTTATGAGCTTAGAATTCTCTATCAAGACATGGTTAAAAATATTGGAAAAAAATCAGTTTATTTACAAAAAATTTGTGAAATCAATTTTTTAGATTCTGTTTACGAATCAGCAATTACTTCATGTAAAGAAGCGATTCAACAAGATTCCTCAATTCCCGATGCTCATGTATATTTAGGGGCTTCTTTAAATTTTCTAGGTGAAAAACAAAAGGCCGAGGAAACGCTTAAAAAATCAGCCCAGAGATTTCCTAAATCGGAGCTCGCACTTTTTTACTACGGCTCCTATCTTGAGGAGCAAAAAAACTTCGTAGAGTCTTATAACGTCTATAAAAACTCAACAAAAGTAGACGAAACATCGGCACGATCTTGGCTGGGCTATGGCAAAACAGCTTTTGAATTGAAAAAATATGAAGAATCATTAGCAGCCTACAAAAAAGCCTGTCGATTAGATAAAAAAACAGCACCTATCTTTAGAAAAGCCACTTCCATTTTAAGAATCAATCGAAATCCAGATTGGACAAGTCGTTTTGAAGATGCTTCCGAAAACTGCAATTTATAATTAATAAAACTTCAAAGAAGTGGTTTCTAAAATTAAAAAGGCTCCTCGGGGAGCCTTTTTAATTTTATGATTATTCAACGAGAAAGTCTTATTGTTCAACAATAGCTCCAATAAGATCATACTCCATATTATCAGTGATCTGAACTTTAACCATATCACCAACTTTAGCTTCACCATCATTAATTAATACAACACCATCAATGTCAGGTGCTTGACCCCAGAAACGACCTTGTAATAAAAGATCCGTTTCTTCAGAGAATCCCTCAACTAATACATCCAAAGTTTTACCTACGAAATCCGAATGTTTTTCTCTAGAAATATTTTGTTGGATTTCCATCAAAGCATCATGACGATATTGCTTAGTTTCCTCGTCAACTTGATCTGTCATCTTACCACCAGGTGTATTTTCTTCTGGAGAGTATTTAAAACAACCTACGCGATCAAATTGCTGTTCCGCTACAAACTGCAAAAGCTCTTCGAACTGCTCTTGTGTTTCCCCTGGAAAACCAACGATAAACTGAGTACGAATAACTGCTTCTGGAATATACTCACGAATATTCATAAGTGCAGTTTCAATTTCCCCACGAGTCATTTTGCGATTCATTCTCTTCAAGACTTCATCATTCACATGCTGAAGTGGCATATCGAAGTACTTTACAATTTTCGTACTGTTTTTAATAACCTCACACATTTCTTGTGTGATGCCATCTGGATAAAGATACATTAATCGAATCCACTGTAATCCTTCAACTGCATCAAGAGCTTTTAACAGCTCAACAGGGCTTTCTTTTCTTGTCGGATCTTTACGACGGATATCCCAACCATAGTCAGTGAAATCATGGCTGATTATAATAAGTTCTTTAACACCACCAGCCACTAAAAGTTTTGCTTCGGCAACAACGGCATCAATAGACCGTGACTGTAAATTGCCACGAATCAAAGGAATAGCACAAAAAGCACATCTCTTCATGCAGCCTTCAGAAATTTTTAAATACGCACGGTGACCCGGTTGAGAATTTACACGTGGAGTTTCTTCTTCTTGTAGATATGTAGGAAGATTGAAGAATGTCTTTTGCTTGTTACCAGCATCATTACCTTTAAGAATTTTAGCAATGTTCTGGAACTCACCAGAACCTACAAATAAATCAGCCTCTGGTAAACCTTCGACTAATTCATCTTTATAACGTTGAGTTAAACAACCCGCCACGACAACTTTACGGATTTTGCCTTCTTGCTTTAGTTCACCCATATCCAAAATTCTTTGGATAGATTCTTTTTTTGAATCCTCGATAAAACCGCAAGTATTTACGATAACTGTGTCCGCTTGGTCAGCCTCACCAACTACATCGTACCCGTCTTTAATCAAAGTTCCTGCCATAATCTCTGAATCCACTAAATTTTTTGGACATCCTAGAGAAATAAAATGAACTTTTTGTTTGTCTGCTGTCGTTGTATTTTCACTCATAAATCAGTTACCTGTGCCCCTTTAGGTGGCTTAAATTTAAATAGCTTGTTATCACCTTTGGACTTAAATTTTAAATTAGAAAACGCCAGAGTTGTTAAGTTTCCAATATCATCAACATAACTTAGTGCTGATATCGTATGATCCTTGGTTTGCACTTCTAACTTTAAGTCTTTTACTGCCAACTGCCCTTCCGTTGGGACAATCGACAACTTCACAAGTCCATCTTTTTGTTTATCTTCTTTTTGAATCTTAAAATTTTTGGAAAGATCTTTCCCAAGTAGTGACAAGAAAATCATATGAGATTTATTTTTCTTATCTGGCTTTCCTTTTGCCACTTGGATTTTTCCGCCAAAATCTTTAGATGGGTATTGGACATTCCATATATAGGTACCGTCGTAAACTAGCAAGGTTTCTTCTGGAGTTTTGTTCTCCCATCTAAATTTTCCATTACCTATATAGATCTTACCCTTATGAATAGTTTCTTTACCTAATAGCTCTGATTTTAAAGTTTTTACAACATCAGCATCCACATAAGATTTCTTAGAATAGGTCCCCTCTACCTTTTTAAGTAGGTCTGTTGCCCCAGAAGCTGTTGTTCCTCCAAAAAAAGAAATAACTAATAAAATTAAGTACATATAACCAGCATAAGATGTTTTTTTCATGTTGTAAGCCCCTAAAACTACAGAGTTCTTTTTGCCAATACCCAAGTATACATAAATTTTGGATTTCCTAGTGCTTTTTTTACAGCTATATACGTTGCTCCCGTCGTTAAAACATCATCTACAAAAAGCCAGATATCCTCATCTATACTCGCAGGACGATCTGAAAAAATTTCATCTCTATAAAAGCTAATTTCCTGTCTCTCTATAGCGCTTTTGGCCTTTTGAGACTTACTACCCTTAGTGGGTTCTCTTTTTAAAGAAACAAGCTCACCACCAAGATAATAGGCTGTATAGAAAGCAAAATAATAGGCATGATCTTTTAATCCTAATCGACTGGGTGGAAATACCACTTTGATAGTCCGACCCTTCGGCAGATAAGCTCGATATTTTAAAGTCATTACATACGCATAGTATTTCCATTTAAAGGCTGCTTGCCATCCCTTAAGGGAATGTAAATGATTCGACAACAGATCACTGACATTTGGATTCCAAGAATAGTGATAAAACGATGTCCCCGCTTCCGTAGGCATCTCAGACAAATACTGATTTGTTATAACTTTATAACATTCCTGACAAAGTCCTGAATCATGGACCCAGACACTTCCGCAATACGAACAGACACTGCTATATTTGAAAATTTTATGGATGATTTCGTTCATGGCTTAGCTACTGTGCAATAACTTTGACAGTTTGACGGCGAGGATCTAGATTTTCACCCAATCGAGGCTTTGATGAAAAATAGTTTAATTTCATTGTTTGTGCTTTTAGTTGTTCCAATCCAAGTATTTGCGGTGCTTTCTCCGCTTAGAAAACAGGGTGAGCAATTCACAGAAGCTCACTTAAGAGCTAAACTTCAAACCATCGGAACATGGTCTTCCGAGACTACCGCCAGCGGCTGGAATAGTCCATGGGATCAAGCAAAGCCACTTGATCAGTTAGATCTTTCTAAAGCCACAAGCCTTGAAAGCGCCGAACAATTAACAACGGACTTCGAATATCTTCGCGATACTAAATTTTTCGAAGCCCCACAGTCCCCTATCAAAAACCGTCGCATCTCTTGGTTATATCCCGATGATGGATGTTATACTCGTGCAATGATGATGGCTCATTATTTTAACAAAAAAGAAAATATGGATGCAAAAAAGATTTTTGCTTTTGGAAATTTAAGAGCCCGCACATCGTACTCTCATGATGGTTACGTAAGATGGTGGTATCATGTCGCGATCTCTTTAAAAGTTAATGATATTCTTTATGTCTATGACCCATCGGTAAATAACACAAAACCCCTAACTATTCAGGAATGGCAGACAGCAATTTCAGACTCTGATGAAGAAGTAAAATTTGCTATTTGCGAGCCAAACACTTTTGGTCCGGAAGACGATTGCGATAACCCTAAAAAATATCCTATCGAAAGCCACATCAAATCTCAATTGCGCTTCCTAGAACTAGAGTGGGAACGTATTGACGATTTAGGACTAAATCCTCATGAAATTCTAGGTGACAACCCGCCTTGGAAGAATCAGTAATTTTAGATTAATTTTTTAAAAAATTAGAGATCCTCTACACATTATGGTAGGGGATTTTTTTTATAATAGTAAAAGCTCTGTATATTTGTTCTAGAGAAACGACTTGAGCCAAAAGATGGTTCATCACCATTGGAGATAAAGAAATTTTTAAATCTGCTCTCTGGCGTACGCTTTCATTCACCCCGAAAGCTCCTCCAATAATGAACACACATCTTTTTTTCGAAGTGATTAAAATATTTTCTATTTTTTTTGAGAATGCGATGGAGTCAAGGACAGAGCCTCTTTCATCAAACAGAACCACGTAATCATCAGAGCTTAAGCTTTTTAAAATAAGCTCTGATTCTTCATTACGCTTATAATCTGCGTCTTCACGGGCAGATTTTTTTGCCTTTAGAGATTGAATCTCAAAAGGCATATAAAATGATATTTTCTTTCTATACAATTCACTGGCCTCTACGGCCCAGTCCTCTTTGGCTGTTGCTAAATTGCACAGAACAAACTTCATTATTAAGCCTCAGTTTTACCTACATGCGGATCTTTCAAACCAAGGTCTTTACCTTCTCTCCATAAACTCTCTAGATTGTATTCTTGGCGTACGAAGTCATAGAAAATATGAATAATCAAAGAGCCATAATCAACAAGAACCCAACGACCCTCATCAATACCTTCAACACTTTGAGGATGAACATTGTATTCTTCCTTAACGGCAATAGCGATATTCTCAGCCATTGCAGCTGCATGTCTTGTCGATGTACCAGACGTAATAAGAGTAAATTCACTTGGCGCAGACGTTTGAGTTAGATCAAAACCTCGAACATTAATTCCTTTTTTTGAGAAAAGAATATTCGCACAAAACTCCGTGAATTTTTGATAATCGCCAATGCGATCACCAAGATTTCTATATAATTTATGCTCTTTAATGAACGATTCAACAGCTAAAGGAAGATATTTTTCAACTGGTTTACCTGTACGAAGCCATTTTCTTACTTCCGTCGAAGAAACTTCAATATCTCTTAAGGTAATAAACTGAATGCTTCTGCCATTAGTTAATTCAATAAAGTTAAAATCAAAGTCAGCAACAAGTGGCTTTAAATATCCTGGCATTTCTTCCAGAGACTCAGGAACATCGTAACCTGGTCTTGTTGTAACAACGATATTCACTTCAGAAAGAATTTTTTGATAGTCTTTCCACTGGGAAAGCTCTTCAAATTTGTCAGCACCTATAATTAAAAATAAATCATTTGCGTCGTATTCTTTACGGAGATTCAAAACTGTATCAACAGTGTAGCTTAAACCACCACGTTTGATTTCTTGATCGTCTACAAAGTATGTTTCTCCGTATTGAGCAAATGCAAGCTTTGTAAGTTCAATTCTCTGCTCTGGAGTAGGGCCTTCAACAGGAGTTTTAAGAGGATTTTGTGCAGCAGGGACAACATGAACTTTAGATAGCCCTAGTTTTTTTGCTACAGTTTGAATTGAGTTAATATGACCCATGTGTGGTGGGTTGAAACTTCCACCAAAAATTCCTATTTTCATTACTATTCCTCTTCCGCCAAAATATGACGTGCCAGTTCTTGAACTAGCTCCTTTGTATTTTTCCCAGTTACTGCCGAAATTGCAAAAGGTTCAACTCCAGAAGCCTCTTTGAATTGTTTTTTTAACTTAACAAGTTGGTTGTCACTGAGAGAATCAATTTTATTTAAAACAACGATTTGTGGACGAGTTGAAAGAGGGAAAAATCCTTCTTTTTCTTTGTTGTTCTCGTCGTACATTTTCAGTTCATAATTAATATCATTAAAATCCTGAAGAGGATCTCGGCCAGACATTCCAGAGGCATCTACTAAATGAACAAAGACTCTTGTTCTTTCAATATGCTTCAGAAATTGAATTCCCAAGCCCACACCAAGATGTGCTCCTTTTACAAGACCTGGAATATCCGCCATCACAAATGTCGAATAGTCCCCAGCTTTAACAACACCAAGATTCGGCGCTAGAGTTGTAAATGGATAATCAGCAATTTTTGGTTTTGCAGCAGATACTCGAGAAATTAAAGTCGATTTACCTGCGTTTGGAAAACCAAGCAATCCAACATCTGCAATTAATTTCAATTCTAATTTAACTTCAATTTCTTCGCCTTCTTCGCCAGGCTGAGCATAATCTGGTGCTTGGTTGACGCTGGTCTTGAAAAATTCATTTCCTTTTCCACCACGACCACCGCGCAAAATCACATACTCATTGATATCGGTCATATCGACGATGATTTCACCATCCATATTGCGAATGACAGTTCCCTTGGGAACTATCAAAACCAAATCTTCACCATTAAGTCCGGATTTTTGACGTCCTTCACCCATACGACCACTTTCCGCGGCATATTTTTTATTCGGGCGAATATCTACGAGGGAATTGATATGTTTTGAAGTGCGGATAATGGCATCGCCACCTTTTCCACCATCGCCACCATCTGGGCCACCACGAGGCATAAGGGATTCACGGCGATAACTAATACAACCAGGTCCGCCGCGACCAGATGCTATTGTGATTTTAACTTCATCGATGAATTTCATAAGTGACCGTATATACAACAAAAAAGGAGCCTTGGTCAGGCTCCTCTTTGCATTTTGAAAAATGTATAAGTGTATACTTTCAGTTTAGATTAAACTG
>JBHIVS010000120.1:0-7446 GCA_041987885.1 Pseudobdellovibrionaceae bacterium
AATTCTTCTTTCTATTTGCATACTCTTGAAGTTGCTGGGGATTGAAGAGATGGCTCTCTTTTTTGAATCAAAAAGAGAGAAATAATATGAAAAACCCTATATATGTCTCAAAAAAAGACGTCTCATTTTGAATATTATTCCGCGTTAACCTATTGAAAACTGGTCAAAAAATAAAAAATAGTCCAGAGCTCTGCCCTTTTGTTGGAAAACTATGTTATTCTATAGTTATCAAAGACAGGGTTACTACCTGGTCGCTTTTTTTAAGTCTTTTTTTTGGCGAATAACCCAAAAAAGATCTCTCGAGGAGTCACTCGGGCACGGGAAAACACAATTGAATAAGTAAGAAAGGTAAGAGATGCAAAAGGTGTCTTATGTTGGCATACGTGTATCTAGGCATTGCCATAGTAGCTGAGGTTCTTGGAACTGTAGCAATGAAGTATTCTGCGGGATTTACAAAGGGGGTTCCAACCATATTAACTGTAATATGCTATGGAATCGGCTTTATAACGCTCACAGTGGCATTGAAATCGCTCCCTGTTTCTAATGTATACGCAATTTGTGCAGGCGTCGGTACTGCATTGATTGCGATATGTGGAGTGATTTTCTTTAACGAAACAATGCCTATTCAAAAAGTTTTGGCGACGGGTCTTATTGTTGTTGGAGTGATTATTTTAAATATGCAACAAGGTTCTAATGAAAAGAAGCACCTTGAAACTGCTGATTTGAAAGTACTTGCAAAGGTAGAAGGTCATTCTCAACAGGCATCATTGGTTGCTCCAGTTCGTCCGATGGCGCATCCTTTGGCTGACAAAACGGCTTCTGGAATTGCTGAAACAGTACAGAATATAAATTAAAAATAAACTGTTAAATAAGTTTATAATTTTTAAATTAGAAATAATAAAAAAGGTTTGAGTGAAGAAATTCGCTCAAACCTTTTTTGTTTTTTAGATGAAATTTTAATAATTGTTAACAAGAATACTTATTTAAGAATAGAGGACTTTAATTTCTTAACACCGTCGTCAGATGGTTTTCCTAACCAAATTGAAAAAATATTTTTCATCAATCCAGCTGTTCCTTTTATTTCAGTCGCTTTTCCAGAAGTATTTTCGTAAGCGACAGTCTCAGAGCCATCATCGTTTTTATAAGCCAAAATAGTCATAACTTTGCCTTTTTGAGCTTCTCCGCCGGCAACAACAGCATCTAGGAAAGATTTTACAGAAGTATCTTCAAGATTTACTGAGTTGGCTTTCAGTGCATCTTTAAAGGAGTTACGAACATTTTCAGAATCGACATCACGTAGGAAGTGAAGTCGAATAGCCGCGGCTTTTTGTTCATTCAGTGAAGCTAGAGCCTCAGAATCCGTTTTTTTGAAAGTTTCAAGATTGCTTACGAAAAGTTGTCCTACGTAAACTTTAACATTCACTAGAACTACCTTTTTATCACGAAGACCAGAGCCCACTGATTTTAAGGTAATCTCTGGAGTTGCGAGACGTGCAGTTGCTGGTAATTGAACCTTTTCGACTGAACTGCCAGTGCCTTCGACAGTTAATAGTGAAGCATTGGCGCCTAGAGCAAAGAATAAAGTAGCAAATGTTGCAAATATTTTTCTCATGAAAACTCCTTTTAAACTATAAATGAAAGCATTCTTTTCTATTCAATAAAAGTCAATAAAACCTGTTTTTTCTCAAAAACAACCCTAGTTATGACACTCTCTGTAAGTGTGAGTTTCTCTTTGCAGTTCTGAATGGTTTTAATTCTAATGTTAAACAAATATTCAACGGAGAGTTTCATGAAAAAAATAGTATTAATGGCAGTTTTTGCAGTTTTAACTACATCTTTGTCCGCTCAGGCAAAAGAACTTACGAATCGTTTGGGAGTTGGGATCAAGCAGAGCTCATCTATCGACTTACCACAAATGGCAGCTTCTTATTATTTTGCTCCTGACATGTCTATCGCTGGCGGAATCGGGGTTGATACAGAGAAAGATGAATCTCGTTTTGCTTTTGATGTCGGTGTTCGTCGTATTGTTTTTAAAGAAGATAATATGAATTTCTATCTTGGCGGAAACGTAGGTATTTTGAATGTTGAAACAGCTGGTGAAAAAGACTCTGGTTTTGCTTTGTCAGCGTTATTTGGTGGCGAGTTCTTCTTTGCTGGTTTGGATTCACTTGCTTTCACATTCGAAGGTGGAGTAGGTATTGTTTCTATGGATAATGTTCGTTTTAGAACTATTGCGGACAATCCTTTTAAAGCCGGTATTATCTTTTATTTCTAAGAGATAATTTACGAAAAATAAGAGGTAAAAATGAAAAGTATTATTTCTACAAATAAAGCTCCGAAAGCTGTGGGTCCCTATTCTCAAGCTGTGAAAATGGGAAATTTTTTATTTTGTTCTGGTCAGATTTCTATCAATCCAGAAACTAATGAAGTATTCACAGGAGACATTAAGACTCAAACACAAATGGTATTGAAAAATATCGAGGGTGTTCTTAGTGCTGCGAATTTGGGTTTTGAAAATATCATCAAAACGACAATTTTTTTAACAGACATGAATGATTTTGCAGTAGTAAATGAAATTTATGCTTCTGTATTTAAGGCTGAACCACCAGCGAGATCTACGGTTGCCGTAGCGGCTCTTCCTAAGGGCGTTAATGTTGAAATCGAAGTTATTGCTCATAATTAAGAGTCTTGTTTTAACACGCTCATTTTGGGTACTGCTCCTATTAGTAGGAGCAGTACTTTTTCGTTTTGTAGGCGAGTATAAAAGTGTTCAAGCAGAACCTGTAAATTCTTGGACTCAGTATTCTGAAGCTGACTGTGCCGTTGTTTTGACGGGTGGCGCAGGAAGGGTTCGAGAAGGTTTTGATTTGTTAGCAAATCGTAGAGTGAAGAAGTTGATTATTTCGGGAGTTTATAGCTCTGCAACTTTACGAGAAATTATGCCAGTATGGAGTCTGTACGGTGGACTAAGTGAAAATGACGTCGTGCTAGATAGACGATCAGAGACAACCTATGGCAATGCCCAACAAAGTCTTGCTATTGTTGAAGCTTTAAAGTGTAGAGATATTATATTAATCACATCAAGACTGCATATGTATCGTTCCTATAAGACTTTTCGAGCGACCTATCCTGAAAATATTTTTATCCAAAAATATGCCATCTTGGGCAGTAGATTTGAAACTTCTCTTTTTGAGATTGTTTTGGAGTCTCTAAAATCATTTTTTTATTCATTATGGGCTTACTAACTAGACCTAAGTGAGATGAGTAATTCAGTCCAGCGCCGATAAGTGATGAGTAAACTTAGAGGCAAAATATGGGCTCAGCATTTACAGAAAAAATAGATAATCTGGGAAGATTTATCACCAAGAACTTGGAGTATACATCCAAGGTGGCGATGCTTGCTTATTTATCTCTGCGTGCTGGTATCGTAGAAAGATCCCAAGGTTTTCGTCAAATTCTAGGTGTCGTTTTATCACAAATATATTTTACGGGATTTCAGGCATTGCCTTTAATTACGGTAATGGCTTTGGCGACAGGAATTATAGTTCTCTTGCAGTCGGTAATGAATTTATCAATGGTTGGGGGGACTCAGATGATTGGTAACCTCATTGTTGCGATGCTGGTTCGAGAAGTTTCACCGCTATTGGTAGCATTGATTGTTATTGCGCGATCAGGTACGGCAGTTGCTACTGAAGTCGGAAATATGCGCGCTAATAGAGAAATTGAAGCTCTTGAAAGTATGGGAATTAATCCTCTGAGTTTTATTGTCTATCCACGTATTTTGGGTGGAGTTATTAGTGTAGTCTGTCTGTCTTTTTATTTTAGTATGATTTCTGTATTGGGTGGTTTCTTCGTAACGTCTTTATTTCATAATTTATCTTTAAATTTTTATGTGGATTCAATTATGGCCGCTTTTCAACCAGCGGATGTATGGTCTTTTCTTGTGAAAAATATTTTTAATGGGGCTGTTATTTTTGTGGTGTCTTGTTATCAAGGATTAAGTGTAAAGCGCAGTCCTCATGAGGTTCCTCAGGTAACAACGACGGCTGTTATGAACAGCATCGTTTTCGTTTTTATATTTAATATGATTGTGACGACTCTCTTCTATTTAGAACAACTGCAAAAATTAGGGGTGATCTAATGAAAATCAATTCGATAAAATTTGAAGATGTGACATTCAAATTCGATGGACAAAATGCCATCATTCAAAATGTTGATTTTGAATTTCCTCTAAATCAGGTCTTGTGGCTGAAAGCAGACGAGGGCAGTGGTAAAAGCTCTTTGTTGCAAATTTTAGCCGGATTGCAAATTCCTCAATCTGGAAAATATTTAATAAATGAAGAAAATGTTGCAGAAATGAGTTTTGAGGAGTTTTTGCCTTACAGAATGAAAATTGGATATTCCTTTGATTATGGTGGATTGATTAATAATAGAACTTTGTATGACAATTTAATGTTGCCATTGGTTTATCACAATATTGCCTCTCAGGAAGAAGCCGCTCGTAGATGTGATGAGATTTTTAAAGTATTTGGTGTAGAAAAATTTAAAAATGAAAGACCAGCACATGTTCCTGGGCGTATTCGTAAGCTTGTGTGCTTGATGCGAACCCTTGTTATTGAGCCTGATATTTTATTGCTGGATGATCCTAGTGTGGGGTTAGGGCAGGATAATATATATACTTTGGTTGATTATATCCATGGCTTAAGAAAATCTGGAAAAATGCAGCATATTTTCATTTCATCCTATGATGAAAAGTTTATGAATCTATTTGAGTATCAAATTATTCATTTAGATGAAGGGCAGCTTTATTTTCAAAGTGTCGATGCAGAAAAAAGAGTTGTTCATCTATGAGATCTATAAAGTTTAATCATTTTGAACGGGTTGCAGGGGCCTTTGTTATTTTGGCTTTTATGGGGGCTGTTGTAACAGTTGTCGTAGCCGCTGTTAAAAAAGGCTGGTTTGAAAATAAAATTCACTATACGGCTATTTTTGAAACGGCTGATGGTTTGTACGAAGGAACTTCTGTGCAAATTGCAGGGTTGCGCGCTGGTGCGGTTACAAAGGTAGAATTAGATTCCGAGAATAAAATTGTCGTAGATTTTTATATTTTAGGTAAATATCAGCAAAAAATTAGAAATGATAGTACGGTACAGCTGATTAGACCTTTTGTTATTGGGGAAAAGGTTATTGATGTGTCGATGGGTTCTGCGCGTTTTCCAACACTAGAGCAATATTCACGAATACCTTCTGTTGATAGTTTCGACTTGATGAGTTTAGCAAGTGGTAAAAATATGAATATCTATGCTAAAAATTTGTCTGGAGTTTTCACAAGTTTAAAAACTTTGGGATCAGCGCTTTCAGATCCTAAGCGTATCGATGGTATGGTAAAGACTCTTGATCGCATGGAATCCTTGGTGAATAACTTAAACACCATGTCAAGCGAAGTGACTAAGTTGTCTAAGCAGGCAACGAAGGACGATAGTTTCAGAAAACTGGTAGAAAATATGACATCCTTAACTTCAGAGATGAATAAGGTACTACCAGAAATGGTTGCGGCTAATCCTGAGATGGCAAAAGATATCGGACGTATTACCCAGGATATTGCTACTATGACAAGAGCGTTGGCTCCTGCTATTGAAGGAGTTCAGGGGCAGTTGCCTCAGGCAACTCTAAGATTGATTCAGGCATTAGATGAAACTGTTGTGACTCTTAGAGCTATGCAGAAGAATGTATTCATGCGCGGGAATGTTGATGAAGTTCGTCAACAAGAACGTGAACGTATGCCAGCAGAGGCAAAGTAAAATTTTGACACATCTTTAGATCTCGCTCTATCATCTAGGTATGTTGGTAGGGCATCTTTTTAAGCATTTAATTTTTTCTAAGAGAGCTGGATCGTTGGTCCGTAGAATCGCATGGTTGTCGATGATAGGGATATCTGTCAGTGTGACGGCATTTTTAGTGGTTCTATTTGTTATGAATGGAATGAATGCTAGTATTCGAGAAAGAATACTTGGTTTAGAACCTCATCTGTATGTGCAAGTTTCTGATTTTTCTAAGGCCGATGTTTTAGAGACTCATCCAGTAATGCTTCGCTTGAAAGAGGATTCAGACAATGAGGCTTATGTCTATGAAACTCATGACGTTATTTTAAGAAGTCAGGATGGTCAGTTTCGAGGAGCTATAGCAAGAGGCGTGACCGAAGAAAGTTTGTCTCATTTATTAGTTCAGTTAAAGCAATCTCAATCTAAACTTCAAGCAAATCCTCTTTCTAATTATTGGGAACCCGCGGACTTACCAGGAGATGGCGAAGTTATTATTGGTACTGATTTGGCACAGGCGCTGGGTGTATTCGAAGGAGATTTTTTGACAGTGGTTTCTCCTATGGGTTTATTGTTACCTCCTGGAGAGGCTCCAAAGTTTGAAAGAGTTCGAGTTAAGAGAACTGTTACTACAAGTTTACCGGACGTTGATAGTCAGGTTATTTTCTATCAAAGGGGCAAGGCTCTTTCTGGGTTGAGCGGAGAAGAACTTAAGAAAACAGGTATTGAAGTATGGATAAAAAATCAAGATAAGCTTGAGAGCTTGAAAGAAGATCTTTTGAAGTTTCAAGGTGTCGCTGTTGAGACATGGAAGGATCGCAATTCTGCTTTGTTATACGCCCTTAAGTTAGAAAAATTAACAATTGGTATTTTCTTGGGTATTGCTGGTTTGATTGCTGCAAGTTCGATTTTAAGTGTATTGGCTTTATTGCTGTCTCAAAAACGTAAAGACATTGCTATCCTGCGGACTCTTGGTTTTTCTGCTAAGCAAACAATTTATACATTTACTCTTATTGGTTTTATGTTGGCTTCGGTGGGTGTTTTAACCGGAGTGATCTTGGGAACCTCAATTGGTCTCTATATTCACAATAATCCAATTAATTTATTGTCATCTGAAGTTTATTATGATGCTTCGATACCAGCTTTGGTGGATTACGGTTTGGTTGTCATAGTATTGATTGTAAGTGCAGTTGTTACCTTGGTAGGATCTTATTTGCCGGCAAGGACCGTTTTAGATATTCAGCCATCAGAAGTATTAAGACAGTAAAAATACGATAAATAGGTTCTTCTGTTTTTTAAGGCATCAACTTTTTATTTTAAAGGAGGTTGCCAGTGCATCCTCCTATGAGAAATTAGTGCTAAAAAATTAAACGCTAACTTGATGTTCTCTTAATGCGTCTGTTAAAGAGGTTTTTAAATCTGTGCTGGCCTTACGTTTTCCAATAATCAAAGCACAAGGAACTCCATAGCTACCAGAAGCAAAGTCCTTTTGCATAGTTCCAGGAATAACTACTGAATTACTAGGGACTCGTCCGCGATACTCTACGGGTTTGTCGCCGCTGACATCGATAATTTTGGTGCTGGCCGTAATTGTGACGCCTGCACCGAGAACAGCACCTTCTTCGAT
>JBHIVS010000121.1:0-7385 GCA_041987885.1 Pseudobdellovibrionaceae bacterium
CTGATTTGCTGTGCCGTTTTATCTCTTAATTGTGTCGAAGCCATGGAAGATGAAAAATCTGGCGGGGGCGGGGGCGGTAATATTCCTGTTCCGGTTACACCGAAAACCGACACCCCTGCCATGATATTGCCTGCGACTAAGTTAGAATCCGTAAAAGCAATCGTTTCACTTCCGGAATACAATCCCGTGGGAATAGATGCACTGATTGTGGTTGTGCCACTCGCGTTTGACCAACTTGTAATATTAGAACCTGATGCTGGAGCCGTTAAGACATATCTATTTGCAGCCGTTGAGCACTGACTGACATTCAAGGCGTTATTTGTACAACTTGCATAAGCACTTATATAGGAACCTGTCACACCGAAAATACTAACACCGGATTTGATATTCGCGGCCACAAGATTGGTGTCACTCATTGTTGCCGTTGTTGTTCCATCATAATAGCCCAAAGGAATCGTGGCTGTTTTGCTGGCGTTGGCACCTATGATGTTTGCACCAAGTATTGAAGTCACATATCTGCTTGTAGCTGTTGAACACTGGTTGGTATTCAAGGCATTGTCTGTACAAGCTGAATAAAGAGCTGTATAGGTTCCGGTGACTCCGAAAATACTTGTGCCTGATTTGATATTGCTAGGAACGAGGTTTGCGTCTGTAAAGCTTGCATTTGTTCCAGAGTAAAAGCCTGTGGGAATAGACGCACTAACTGTGGTTGTGGCGCTTGCATTGGACCAACCTGTGACATCGACCCCACCAGTGGCGGTAACATATCTATTCGTGGCTGTGGAGCATTGACCTGCATTCAAAGCATTATCTGTACAACTTGAGTAAGTTGGAGTCAGCGAACCACTAACCCCAAAAATACTAATACCGGATTTAATATTCGCGGCGGTTAAGTTGGTATCGCTCATTGTAGCGGATTGTGTACCATCGTAAAAACCGGTCGGAATTGTCGCCGTTTTGCTGGCATTAGCCCCTGTGATGTTTCCACCAAGTGTTGAAGCGACATAACGATTTGTAACCGTTGAACATTGGCTGGTATTAAGATCATCATCTGCACAAGCTGAGTAGGCTGGGGTCATCGAACCACTTACGCCGAAAATATTTGTACCTGCTTTAATATTAGACGCGATTAAGTTGGTACTTTGGAATTGACAGGATTTTCCATTGTAATACCCATCGGGGATACTTCCTGCAACCGTTGTCGAACCCAAGGTATTAAACCACAATACAATATCACCGCCACCTGTGGCCGTAACATACCTGTTGGCTGCCGTTGAACACTGACCCGTATTTAATGCGTCATCTGTGCAACTTGAATAAGCTGGTGTCATCGAACCGTTCACGCCGAAAATACTGACGCCGGATTTGATATTCGCGGCAGTTAAGTTCGTGTCACTCATCGTAGTTGATTTTGTTCCGTCGTAAAATCCTGTTGGAATCGTGGCTGTTTTACTCGCGTTTGCCCCTGCGATATTCCCGCCGAGTATGGCTGTGACATATCTATTTGCCGCTGTTGAACACTGACCTGTATTTAAAGCATCGTCTGAACATGGAGAATAGGCTGGCGTCAGTGATCCCGTAACCCCAAAAATACTTGTGCCTGATTTGATATTGGCCGCTGTTAAGTTTGCATCCGCAAAAGCGATGGATTTACCGTCGTAATATCCATTCGCGATGTTCCCTGAAACTGTTGTTGATGCCATAGAATTAGACCAGCTTGTAATGTCAGAGCCTGCATTCGCAGTAACATATCTATTCGCTGCCACCGAACACGCCCCAGTATTTAAAGCATCCTCTGTACACGGAGAATAGGGACCTATTGCCGTTCCCAAAATACCAAAAATCATCGCCCCACTGGCAATATTGGACGGGAGTAACTGACTAATATCTGATGTGATTGCAAAACCAGAGTTTGGAACTTTGCAGGCTCCAGTGGTCACAGAGTTATCCGCACAATCTGGTAAATTCACTGGAGAAGTACCTTGCGTAATTTCGAGCGATAACTCTCCACAAGCGGAAAGAACAAAACTAAAAAATGCTGCAAAAATAATTCTGTGCAGTATCGACTTTTTTAGAATTTTTTTTTTGACAGAGGCCTGGTCGCGACGAAATCTATCGACTGATCGACTGATCGACTGATCGACTGATCGACTGATAAATTTCAAAACGCCCCTATCATCTGTCAAGAACTACCTCTATCGTATTTCATTTTATCCTATCTTTTCTTCGGCCTGCGAGCCAATCTACTTTAGGCATTTTGACGGAATTCTATACGTTCGACGGATTTTTTCAGATTTCCTATTCAGACCGAACAAGCCAGATCTGAAATCGCGAATCTCTCAATTTGATATTTCTTATTCTGAGATATTTTTTTCCAAGACTAGACTTTGCTCTCGGCATGTTCGCACTGGAATTCCAATATCCTCTGACGATGTATAAGCAAAAAAGCAGAAGCTGATGAGAATTATCCTGACTAGAGTTTACAACAAGCGAGATGCCGCTATTTTTTAGACGCTATTGTGGCATTAAAAACCTGTGGGTTCAGAAATTTAGAAACATTGGGAAATACTTTGGAGAATTGGAGTAAGGAAATCGTGAGAATGTGGAGATTTAGTAAAACAAACTCGATAACCGAGGGTTTACATCGAAGAATGGATGAGATACAAAATCGAGCCTACGGAATGCATAATTTCAATAATTATAGAATCAGAGTGAAAGCATACTGTAGCTAGGGCTCTTCTCGGTACATGGTGGAATGCTAGGCGTTAGGACTTTTAGATAAAGGGATCCACTCAAAATCTAGAACTCTTTAAGATTTTAGTTATCGAATCTGAAATTTTAGAGAGGAGTTTAAGAATGGATCCCAATTGGGAATCTACCAATCGTTTTATACTTTTACCAGAACTGAAAATCATAACTCACTGGGAAAACAGTAAATTTAGAACTCATTATAAATGCCGTAAAGAATCTGAATTCGAAGTCTGCCCTAAATGTGCAACTCCAAGTAGGTCTGTGCATGATCGCAGATGGGTTAAAGTCTCAGATCAACCTATTCGAGGTGCTGGAATTTATCTCCATGTTTTAAAGAGAAGGTTTCGGTGTCCTGGGTGCAAAAAGGTATTTACAGAGCCCCTTAATGGCGTTCGTAAAGGCTTTAAAACTACCGAACGCTATAGAAGAGGACTTCGCTGGGCCTGTGAGAACTTTAAAGACCTAAAACGTGTACAAAGGGCCTATGGCTGTTCTGCTTGGTTAACTCATAAAGTGTTTTACGAACAGCTCGAAATCAAATACCGAGAGCGTATGAACAATCCTTGGGGAACCCGCATTGGCATTGATGAGCATACTTGGCGTAAAAAAAGAAGTAAGAATGGTATTACAGAGTTTGCCTCTATGATCGTGGATCACGACCGAAAAAGAGTTGCAGAGGTCGTCAATGGCAAGACTGTTCAATCTTTGAAAGAAGCTCTTGCTTATATTCCTGGACGAGAACGAGTTAAAGAGGTCAGTCTTGATATGTGTGATCCCTTCAAAAAATTTGCTCGAGAGTTTTTCCCCAATGCTAAACTCATTGCAGATAAGTTCCATGTTCTTCGATTGGCTAATCCATTGATTAATAAAGCTCGTACCGAGATTACTGGAGATCAAAGGTCTAATCCAGTTAGAACTCTCCTTCTGCGCAATCGGCATAAGCTTAAATACTTTGAGAAATCAGCCTTGGATAAGTGGCTGGATCATCATCCAAAGCTAAAAGAAATTTATTGGTACAAAGAAGCTCTTTATAAACTTTATCGTACTAAAGGGGTTAGGCGCGCTTCGCGCGCTCTTATAAACCTCACCGATCAAATGGCTTTATCACAACTTCCTGAGATCAAAAAACTACGTAAAACACTTATGAAATGGAGAACAGAAATATTAAATTATTTTGAAACTGGATTGACCAATGCAAGAGTTGAGGGCTACAACCGGTTCTTCCCACTTAACTAGATAAGGCATTGAGTCAGAAAAGATAAGCATAAGTCCTCTTTTTCGATACTATTTGTTTGTCGAGAACGAATTGTAGGAAAGGAAAAGGACTATGCTCAATGAGCATCTAAATACATTTTTAATGGGGAATCACCTAAAACTTTTATCAATGCACTCCCGCAAAGGAGGTTATTTGTGGGAGGTTGAAAAACTACCCTCGGATAACCCCTGCCTACGTTGCGGTTCACTTAAAACCGTTAAATCAGGCAAATGCACCACCACGGTCAGGGATGAATCTATTAGAACTGTGGTACTTTGGCTTAAAATTCATAAACATAGGATGTACTGCAAAGATTGTAAAAAAACTTTCACTGAACCAGTTCCAGGAATTTGGCCAAGACGCAGAACTACTCAAAGATTTAGAACAGCAGTTGCTAAATCCTGTGGGATGTCTAAAGACTTATCTACTGTTAGTCGGCATCATAGAGTATCCCACGGCTTTGTTTATAAAATTTGCTACGAACAGCTAGAAATAAAACTACGCGAACATAAACAACGTATGAAATGGCCAGAAGTTATTGGTCTTGATGAACATTTTTTCCGTCGTAAAAATGGTATTACTGAGTTTGTCAGTGTCTTTACAGATTTAAAGAAAAAGAAAATGTTTGAAATAGCTCACGGCAAAGATCGTAAGTCATTAGAAGAACAACTTAAAGAAATTCCAGGAAGAGAAAACGTTAAAGTTGTAGTTATTGATATGTCGTCAAGCTACAAAAGCTTCGTAAAAAAGTTCTTTCCACATGCCATGATTGTTGCAGATAAATTTCATGTTTTAAGATTAATCACACCCTCGATCATGAAAGCTGGAAAAGAGATTCATGGGCATCGCCAGGAACTTTCAACTCGTCGGAAGCTTCTTTGTAATCGCAAAAATCTTGATTATTTTGTTCGTGTTGATATCGATCGGTACTTAAAAAATCACGTTAAACTAAATGAGCTCTATCGCTTAAAGGAACGGATCTATGAGTTCTATAGAGTGAAGGGCTTTGCTCGTGCAAGCGTAGCCTTTCATCGACTTTTAAACGATATGTCTCGGTCCTCTTTAGAAGAGGTTCAAAGGCTGCTAAGAACCTTTAAAAGGTGGAAACATGAAATTATAAGGTACTTTGAAAATGGGTATACAAATGGATTTACAGAACGTATGAACGGAACAGGAAAGCTTGTCCAGAGGCGGGCTTTCGGGTATCGGAACTTTAAAAATTATCGTTTGAGAGTGCTAACTGCTTGTCTTTTCAGGAATTTTTGAACCTATCAACAGTTACGTGAGGAGAACCACTTGATTTTGATATAAAAAAAGCCGCCCGAAGACAGCTTTTTTTAAAGAATTGGTAGTGAGAGGCGGACTTGAACCGCCGACCTACGGATTATGATTCCGTTGCTCTAACCAGCTGAGCTACCCCACCATCCATGACGCTTACTTTCGCAAGCGGCGAAGCAAGATAATTAAATATTACGGGCTTGGAAGTCAATAATCTTACTCAAATGACGCGGTATTGAAGACACATAAGCCGACCTTGCCCTCCGCCGACTCCCGCAGCACATTGTTTACATGAAAAATCTTAAAAAAATCGGTTATGGCCTTGTTGCCTTGGTTTTGGTTCTTGGCGTTGCAGTTTATACTCATCTAAATCGCTCTTTACCTGTTTTGGACGGAACCCTAAAAATTCAGAATCTTTCTACGCCCGTTACTGTTGTACGGGATGACTATGGAATTCCTCATATTTACGCCGAAAATAGATTAGACGCCTTTAGAGCCCTAGGCTTCACCCAAGCCGGCGACAGACTTTTCCAAATGGAAATGGCTAAACGAATGACCCAAGGAACTTTAAGCGAAATCGTAGGCTCCATCGCTCTTAAAAGCGATATACTTTACCGCACATTACATCTTAAAAAATCCGCACAGGAAATTCTAGAACAAGAAAAAACTGCTAATACTCCCCTTTGGCAGGAAATGCTGGCTTATAGTGACGGCATCAACCAATACGCTCGTACTCAAACTCTGCCCTATGAATTTGATATCTTGGGTTTTAAACCTTCAGAGTTCACTCCCCTAGATGCCTATACCATCATTGGTCACGTAGGATTTAGTTTTGGGATCGCACTTTCTGCGGACACGGCGATGTCGGCATTATCTCAGGAACTTTCTCTGCCTGAGTTTCAAACCCTAAGAAACGATATGATTCCGATGGAATCAACTCCATCACAAGCTTCACAGTTTTCAGCACGCGATTTCTTTATTTCAATGAATTATTCTTTCTTTGCAGCCTTTGAAGGTAGCAATGCTTGGTTGATTTCTAAAAACCGTTCAACATCGGGGGCTTCTCTTTTTGCCAATGATCCCCATATTGGTTTTACGTCTCCGGCGGTTTGGTATGAGGCTCATTTAAAAACTCCTGATGCTGAAATCTATGGTCACTTTCTTCCCGCAGTTCCTTTTCCAGTCCTAGGGCATACACCTCACCATGCGTGGGGATTTACAATGTCGTTGGCAGACGATATGGATTTGTATGAGGAAAAAATTGATCGCACTGAAAAAACAGTGATCTTTAAAAAACAACCCGTGCCTTACGGCTCTTGGGAAGAAACTATTCAGATTAAAAATGAATCCCCAAAGACACTGACAATCATAAAAACTCCGCACGGTCCTTTGTTAAATCACGTTCTGGATAACCGCGATCTGTCGTTAAAATGGGCCTTTCACAGAGAAGGCAATCATCCCCTAGCGGCTCTTCGCCAAATGGCTCTGTCAGAGGATATGGAAACCTTTAAACAAGCCCTGCAAAAAGCCACAGCCCCAGGGTTGAACGTTATGTATGCGGATAAAGAAAATATCGCATGGTGGATTTTCGGTGATATGGCCGTAAAACAAAATCCTCATTCTGATTTAATTTTAAATGGTAGCAGCGGCGACGATGAATATATTCGCTTGTTGAGTTTAGATGAAAAACCTCACTCTGTAAATCCAGCCTCGGGGGTTATTGTTTCAGCAAATGCACGACCTGTTGGATTGTCGGAAAAAATCCGCGGTGACTGGCAATCTGATGATCGTTTTGTGACAATCTCTAATTATCTGGCAAAAAAAGAAAAATGGTCTTTGGATGAATTCAAAGCCCTACAAACGCTCAACTTTAGCGACAGAACAGAGCCTTTGTTAAAATCTTTGTTGCAGAATTTAAAACTAAATGACAGTGAAAAACAAAATTTTTCCAAGGCGATCACAGATCTAGAAAAATGGGATTTTCATTCTGAAAAAGAATCCCACGCCGCTTTGTTTTATCATTTATGGTGCAAGAATACTCTATTAAAAATGCTGGATCATTTAGACACCAAAAATATCGAAGCCTATTTGACAACACCCT
>JBHIVS010000122.1:0-7358 GCA_041987885.1 Pseudobdellovibrionaceae bacterium
CTTCCCTGATCGCCTATCAAAAAACCAGCAATGGTAAAAAACGAGTTATCGCCGTAGGATTTGATGCCAAAGAAAAATTGGCGAAAAACCCTGGAAATATTTTTCCACAAAAACCAATTCGTGATGGCGTTATCGCAGACTTTGAAACTTCAGAAGTAATGCTTAAGCATTTCTTAAGCCAACCTGGGGTTAAGGGTGCATTCTCTCGTCCACGTGTCGTGGTTTCTTTACCCTACGGTGTGACTGAAGTTGAAAAAAGAGCCGTCATTGATTCTTGCAAAGCCGCCGGAGCCAAAGACGTCTTTTTAATCGACGAACCCATGGCCGCAGCCATTGGCTCTGGTCTTGATATCAAATCTGCCAAGGGAAATATGATTATCGACATCGGTGGTGGAACTACGGAAGTAGCCATCATCGCTCTTGCTGATATCATTTATTGCGAAGCTGTTCGTGTTGGTGGTCATAAGTTAGATGATGCAATCATCTCTTATTTCCGTCGTCAGAAAAAAATAAATATTTCTGAAAATACAGCAGAACATTTAAAAGTCACCATTGGCACTGCGGTTCCTAAAAAAGACATTCGCTTTGAAACGATCTCTGGTCGTGACACTGAAACAGGCTTAATTCGCGAAATGGAAGTCAGCTCTGAAGATGTTGGACTTGCCATGAGCGCCTGTATTCAAGAAGTCATCAATGCTATCCACAAGGCCCTTGAACATACTCCTCCGGAGATTGTCTCTGATATTATCGAAAGAGGAATCACCTTGGCCGGTGGCGGAGCTTTGATTCGCGATTTAGATCTAAGAATTCAAAACGAAGTTCGTTTAGAAGTTCGTCGCGCAGAAAATCCTTTAACAGCGATAGCCCTTGGAGGCGAAGCGGTTCTTAAGGACCCTGTGCTTCTGGATAAAATCCAATTAGAAGTTTAGTTTTTCTTTGAAAAGAGGACTTTTAAAAAGTCCTCTTTTTTTTTTGAAAAATATCAATAACCCCACAGACCTCCTTAACAACTAAGCCTATCAAACACTTAGGGAATTCCGCCCTCTCCAGCGCTGATCAGATGTAAAACTGAACAAACTTTATACAGCTTATATTCAATTTACATAAACAATCAGTTACCTCGTCAGAACCCCTTTGATCGCCTACAATGCCCCCATGAAAAAACTGATCTTTGTTAGTTCCTTAGTGCTATTTACTGCTGCCCCCGCTCATACTCAATCATTGATCGAAATGAACGATCGCTTTGGAAACCAGATCAAAGACTCCATTTCTTTTAGCTGCCGAAATCAAGTCGGCCTAGGTGGACAATATTTAAGCTTAACCAAAGAAAATAAAGGCTATCTTGTCGAAATCCAAGATCTGGATACCTATCAGATCACTTACAAAGAGCTTGTGGAGCTTCAACCCACAACAACAGACAAAGAACTAAAAAATCCAACTCTGCTTTTCTCCAATAAGACGAAAACTAACATTATAATTACATTTGATAGTCAGAATAAAAAAAGCCTCGTAGCTCTGACCACGCCCATGTTTAAATTTAACTCAGAAAACTGCCTTGCAAATGTCGAGGTAAAAATTGCGTCCGTACTTTCTTTTGGAAACAAAACCTCTAAAGAGTCTAAAGGCAAACAACTTGAAACTATTCTTAAGATTTCTGATTTCAATGAAATGCTCCAATTTTTTAGTTGGGTCGACTATGCAGAATCAAAATATCAAACTCTAATTGCTCACCAAGATTTAGCGAAATTATTCACAGAGACCTATGCAATACTCATAAAGGACGAGTCCAATAAAGCCACACGCCTTTATCACGAATTTATAAGCCTAGCGATTAGATCCTCAATGACGGACAATGAACTTATCAATACGCTAAAACAAATCAAAAAACTAAATTCTGAAGCCTTAGACTATTTAGCTGTCGACTTGAAAGAATATTACCTAAAAGATAGAAACGTAGAGGAAATTCTCAAAGCTCTGCAATAGCTACACTTTCACACTCTGTGTATAACAATTTCTGCCAAAGTCTCTTTTTGAGACAGTCAAATTGCATATAAAAACCCATACTGTGGAATGAATATTGAAATTTACTCCACAAGATCAATACGTCTCCTCGAAAGAACCTACACCTAACAGGCTGCTTAAAGTTCTTTGGCTTAACCTATTGATCGCAATCTTAAAGGAGTATTCCATGGGTTTCAAAAAAGCGATGACACTTTCATTAGCATCATTAATAACTCATATCAGTTTTTCAAATGCGGCTCTGGCGAAATCCTGTACAGAACTTCAGATATCTGAAATTACTCAAAAGCACAGTCAACTAAAAGCACTTGAAGAAAAAATAGAAAAAACAAAAACTCAGCAAAGCATCGCCAAAGGGGTCGTCTTTGCCACAGAAGTTGTGACACTTACGGGTTGGGACTTAGCTCGATACGCAATCGGCGATATGATTGGCGGCGCCCTTTTAAGCGCAAATGCCTTCATCAGAAATGGTGAAGTCATTCTTAATCAAAAATGGCAATCACGAATGGAAGTCGCAGCTGGAATTCCCCTCATTATTGGGGGCGCAATCGGCCTAACTGCAAGCAAAGCCTACTTAATTTATCTCGATGAAGTAAAAATCGTAAAACTAGAAAAGGCCGTAAAAAAAGCTGCCCAAGAATCTGAGGTCATGTTGGCTCGTTGTAATGCCAAATAAATAAAACCGATCAAATCAGAGAGAGCCATGGGTCATCATAAAGAAAACCTACTCGTGACTCTCTAATTTTAGAACATCCTTTTAATTAAATACTCAATAACAAAGACCCTTCTCTTTTTCTATCCTCTAGCAGTTTATGAGCAGTCACAACCTCAGACAGAGGTAAGATCCTATCAATATTTTCTTTAATGATACCTCGAGACACCAAATCAAATAATTCAGCCGCAGCCTCTCGGTACTTTTCTTTCGTATCCATATAATTATTCAAGGTCGGACGAGTCACAAACAGTCCACCTTTTTGAGCCAGTATTCCAAGATCGACTCCCGTCACAGCACCTGAAGCATTTCCAAAACTCACTAACAGACCACGTTTCTGCAAACTATCTAAGGACATTTCAAAGGTCGATTTACCAACACTATCATAGACAACGGGAACTTTAAGCCCCTTGGTGATTTCAAATATTCTTTGTGGAACATTTTCGGTTGTGTAATTTATGATTGCACTTGCTCCATTTTTTAACGCCTGCTCTGCCTTCGACGCAGAACTCGTAGTTCCGATTAAGTGAGCCCCTATATGCCGAGCCCATTGGCAAGCAATCAACCCAACTCTTCCAGCGGCTGCATGAAATAAAATTGTTTCGTTCTTTTTTAATTCACGCACACCCTTAAATAAATAGTGAACGGTTAGTCCTTTTAATAATAAAGCAGCAGCAGATTCTAAACTCACACTCTCGGGAATAAGGACCAAATCATCAGCTTT
The DNA here is from genome assembly GCA_041987885.1 of Pseudobdellovibrionaceae bacterium. GTDB lineage: Bacteria > Bdellovibrionota > Bdellovibrionia > Bdellovibrionales > Bdellovibrionaceae > Bdellovibrio. The sequence continues at coordinate 3,456 of JBHIVS010000122.1, forward strand.
GATATTTCTTTTCTCAGAATAGGCCCCTAAATCGCCCAGCGCATAGGCGACTCTATCACCGACTTTAAAGTCAGTGACCAGTGTACCTACTTTTTCAACAATACCGGACGCCTCACGACCTAACCCCGAAGGAAGGCTTGCCGGATAGAGTCCATTACGAAGATAGGTATCCACATAATTAATACCTATAAATTTATGAGCGACCAAGACTTCGTTTTCTTTTAAGGGGGCCAATTCCACAGAGCGAAGTTTGAGAACTTCGGGGCCTCCGACTTTATCAAATTGAATAATCTTGATGCTCATTTTTTCCCCACACTCTGGTTCGACAAAAATAATAATAACTTGAAAACAAAAAGCCAACTTCTCAGTTGGCTTTTTGTTTAATGAATATCATCCGTATGATCTGGCCACTCACCGGTTTGAGTCGCCTTAAATTCCTGATCAAACTTCATCCATTTAATAGCTTCCTGTAAGATAGGAACTTGAACCTCATGTCCACCAGCAAACTCACGATAAACATAATGCGCATGTACGCTATCTAAGACCTGAGCAGAGCTCCGAGCAAACTCGATATTTAGTTTGTCATCTTGTTCACCATGGGCCAAAAAGACTCTTCTGTCTTTACCAATTTCTTTATGAGTTTTTGCAAATTCAGCAATCTCTGGCAAAGTGCGCCCTGAAAAACAAAGATAATTTCCCAACTGCACATTACTTTTTAAAGCCATAGCCATTGTCATGATCGAACCTTGGCTGAAACCAAAAAGAGTAATATTCTTTAAAGACACTTTATAGGTTCTTGCCAAACGTTTGATCTCACTATCTAGCAGCTTTAAGCTATCTTCCACCTCAGGATAATTATGAATGGGTCCCGTCGCAGTAAATTGCGTATGAAACCAAGCATAAGATCCTTCGGCCAAAGTAATCGGTGCTCTTAAACTCACAACAATATTATTGGGTTCAAGCAACTCTCCAACCTTTTTTAGGCCTTGCTCATTGCCACCAATTCCATGCAATACAATTGTCATGGACTTTACATTCTCTAAACCCACATCAGGCAAAGCAATTTCGCCTGTGAAAAAATCTGATCTATAACTTTGCCAGGTTCTCATAAATTTATCCTATTCTAAAGCTGCGCATTGATAGGGAACCGTTTTGAATTTCTTCATACTCAAACTTAACATTCCCGTCATTTGCCCCTGCCCCTAAAGCATAAAGCATTGGATAATAATGGTCCAATGACGGATTTGAAAGTTTGCCGGCCTCTGAATTTAAAAAATCAAATTGCAGTGCTTTGTAATCCTTTTGTTCTAATTTTTCTTTCATCCATTGATCAAATTCTAAGGCCCATTCATGAGGTTTTGCATCATCACCCCAGCGAATCGCTCTTAAATTATGCACAATATTTCCACTTCCCAATATCATCACACCTTTTTCACGAAGTTTTGCAATTTGTTTTCCTAACTCAAAATGATAGTCAGGGCCTTGAGTCATATCTAAACTCAATTGCAAAACCGGAATGTCGGCTTCGGGGTACATATGTTTTAACACAGACCAAGTCCCATGATCTAGCCCCCACTCTGAAGTATCCGCTCCCACTTGAAATTCAGGGGAAGCCGATGCTTGAACAAGAGGCGCTAACTCAGGAGCCCCTGAGGCTGGATACTGAACATCAAAAAGCGCCTGTGGAAAACCATAAAAATCATGAATGGTTTTTGGCTTTTCCATTTGAGTCACCCAAGTGCCTCGAGTCATCCAGTGAGCTGAAATAACTAAGATAGCTTCTGGTCGAGGTAAACTTTGCCCTAAATTATTCAACATTTTAGTAAATGGATTAGAAGCCAAAGCATTCATCGGAGACCCATGCCCAATAAAAATCGAAGGCATCTTTTCACTGCGTGTTTTGTTATCTAATAAATGTTTTAATCCTAAGCCTGTCATAATTACTCCTGCAGATAATGTTCCTATAAATGATCTACGATTCATATTATCTCCACTTGTAAAAGTATGCCCCCGTCTGTATTATCTTAGTAGTTAGTATAATTGATAAACACTGTATTAAATTTTAATACAATACGAACGATACGGAGCTTTCATGAATCCTAACGTTGATATGAATCGTATTTACTATTTTATTCGAATCGTCGACGCTGGAAATCTGACCAAAGCCTCTGAAGCGCTCAACGAACCTAAAGCAAAACTTAGTCGCAACCTTGCTCTTCTTGAAGAAGAACTCGAGCTTCAACTGGTCTACAGAACAACTCGACAGTTTAAACTTACAGCCGCAGGCAAGCAACTATATGACCATGCAAAAACAAATATCGAAGGCGTTCTAAATTCCATTAGCAATTTAAAAAATCAAGATGAAGAATTCAGCGGCAGATTGAAAATTACTGCTCCTGAGGACATTGGTCTCTATGTTCTGACAAAGGTCGTTGATGAGTTCTCAAAAAAACATCCTAAAATCACTTTTGAGCTGATTTACACAAATCAAATTTTAGATATCGTCAAAGAAGGCATCGACATTGCCATTCGCGTAGGAAATCTCAAAGACAGCTCTTTAATTCAAAAAAAGGCTGCCAGTATAGAGTTTGTTTTAGTTTCTTCTCCTCAATATTTATCTCAGAATCCACCATTAAGTGAATGTGCAGACCTAGAATCCCATGCGACAATTGGATTCGTAAATCAACAGTGGAAGCTGTCAAACAAAAACAAACAAATCAGCGTAAAGCCAAAACATAAATATACACTCAATAATTTTATGGCCATTCGAGATCTTGTGATCGGTGGACATGGAATTGCGTTACTTCCACACTTTGTCTGTAAAGAATTTTTAGAATCTGGGGAACTGGTGAGCCTATTAAAACAGTGGACCAATCAAGGCCCCACTGTTCATGCTATTATTCCACAACAAAAAAATGTCTCTAAAAAAGTAAAGGCCTTCTTCAACTATGCGGCCACCAGAATTGGAGACTTAATAGAGTAAGCAAATAATACTCTAAAAAACAAAAATGAAGTCAACTACGCACAACAGACCTTGGTCCAACATTGAAACATAATTAAAAATTACAAACTCCATTTCTATAAAAATAGAAAAAACACTATTGTTCCACTCAGGAAATGACGAAAACACATTTGATATATATCGATACTAACATCTAAGAACTCTTCATGATTTTTAGGAATTCCAAAGAATTTTCTAAAACAAAAGATTCAGGATTTTTGACCAAGGAGCCTCCATGAAATACTCACTAGGCATTTGCTCTATTTTAACTTTATTTTTAGTCGCCTGTGCAACGCAACCTTCAAAAAAATCACAGACAGATACAACTCTTGCAGAAATAAAGAGCACTTATCCAGAAGTTGCCACTTCTGAACCTGAATCAACACAAACTTCTGAGCAAAAGAAATCGTCCATAGATACGACTTCTAATCGCTACCCCACAGATTCCGACGACCTTCAGGTTAAACTAAAAAACTCGGCGAATGGTCAAGAAGTGGTCGCTACTGAAAATGTGGAATCAAAAGCAAAAAGAGAAGAAATCAGCCAAGCCATTAGCGCCACTGAAGACGACATCAAAAAAATAGTCTCTAAAGACAGTCCTGTAGAAAAAACAAAATCTGTAAAAACAGAAACTCCAAAAGAAAAATCTGCAGAGCAAGAAATCACAGCCGTTTCAAACGAAATTGATTCTGCGATTACTGAGATGAGTGAGAAAGTTGAAGCCTCAGTAAAAGTCGACAAAACAGAGGACGCCCGTCTTCGTGCAGAGGCCGCTCTCAAAGGACTTAATCCAAAAACTGAAACTTCTAAATTTGGTAATCGCAAAGTCGGCTCCGTTCCTGCTGAAAAAGCATTGGGTTGGTTAAAAAATGGAAACAAACGTTTTATCACTGGAAAGCTTA
>JBHIVS010000123.1:0-7336 GCA_041987885.1 Pseudobdellovibrionaceae bacterium
ATCCAAATTGGATCATCGTATTTTGCCACATATTCGAGTCTTTAAGTGATTTAGCAAGACTGTTTAAACATGATAAAAGAGCTCTGTAGAAATGGGTAGTCACATAAGTGGATAACAAGGTTCCAATGTCATGTTGATCGGTAGTAATGTTGCTTGTTGCATTGCCTGCTCTTGATACTGTATTCATAACAGTACCTGGCAATGAAAAAGTACAAATGCTGGTAATATTATTTTTTACTAAGATTTCTGTAGCCGCAAAAATAGCAGCCAACTGAGGTACCGTACTTTTGTTTGTTAGTAATCCTTGAATAGTTTCAATCGAAGCTGAAGTGGGAACCCCGCCAGTTCGAGCGAAAGCCATACGATTATCAGCTGGATTTTTTAAAAAAGGATTTGCAATGGATTGTTTTAATATAAATTTGTCAGAGTTCGTTGAGTTTGTAATCGCCTCAGCCACTAGTACATTGTACTTAGCGAATACAGAAGCCCATTGATCTGTGAATTTAGCAACGCCATCTACGATCATTTTGTCAGCTTTTTCTTTTGTCGATTTCAAACCGTAATCCATCAGGCCATTGTCTTTGGCATAGGATTCAAACTCGCGGAGCTGTTGTTTCATCATGCTGTCCGTGATTGGCTTATCACCAGATACGTATTTCATAGCTGAAATAATTGAATTGTTAGTATTTGTTACGGATGTATGTGCCACGGTGACAGGTGTGATTAATGAATTCGATTTGAAACTGTTTCCAATACTGCCGGAAACAACTCCTGGAATTGGCGCACCTGATTTTCCTGCGAATACTCCGGCAATACTAATTCCACCAATAGTTGGTGCCTGATTGCGTAGGCGAGTGACATTGTGGTTATCAATTTCCATGTCGACGCCACGGAAAAAGAAAGCATTGTTTGTTATGTGCTCAAAAGATCCACTGCTGGATGCAGGGTTTGAGCCCCAAACTGGAGGTAAATGTAAACCAGAGCTTGGATCTTTCCATGTAGAGTTGGAAAGAACAGCATTGTTACCATCTTTAGTGATATAAGTTCCAATAATATTTGAAGTTGGATAAGCATCGCTAGTTCCATTTGGCGTTAGCGGCAAATCGAAAAACCAACGGGGAGGAGCTCCATCTAGAGAGAAATAAATATATTTCTTTTCTGCTTCAACACCGGTTGTTGCTTGAGCGAATGCAGATTCCCCCAAAGCTTGCACAATAGAGTTCGCTAGGACATTGTTGATACCTAATAGAGTCAAAGTAGTCACGCTGTCTTTGAGGAACTTGCGTCTATTATTATCTTCCATTATTCCCCCGTTAAACCTAAATCACGACGACTGAAGCTTTCAGAGTCGAGAATAAATTTTACTAATAATCTAAGACTTTGTTTGTAGTTAGCGTAAGTCGTTTTTTCAGTGTTATTTGCGTAGGTAGTTCCTTTAAGAATTCGACCCATTTGAAAAACTAAATTTTTGTGTTTTTTTCCTGTGTCATCAAGGTCTGTATCTGCAGCGTAAAGATTTACATCCACTCCTGTCATGAAATGATAGTATCTTTTTGCAACGCAACGGTAAAAGTCATCAGAGTCTGCGATAGCTTGTCCAAGTTCTGCGATAGAACTTAAAGATCTTTTTACAAGGGCTCCAGTGTGGTCACGATAAAAAAGTCTGCCAGAAGTTCCTTGAAATGCATAGGGGGCAGTGGCTGGGACAGCTGCTTTTGGTACTAACTTAGCTAAAGTTAGTATGGGTGAACCATATGACTTCGCTGGGCCATTTTCAATATCGTTATTGTTGTAAGCTGCTCCAGAGATAGAGATTACGGTATTGCGGTAAACTCCAGCAAGAGGGTCAAAACTTGAATGACAGCGCATACAAGATGAAGCTTGTTTGAATCCATGGCTTGATGCAAGATCTACTTCAGGCGCGGCATCTGCTGCTGATAAAGTCGGTAGAACATGGCAAAGTAAATCTTCGTAAATTCTTGAAGTAAAACGACGAGGAACCGTACTAAAAGGATCTGTTCCAGCTCCTCCAGTAGGCACATTTGCACCTAGGTTAGAATTTTTCATCATATACATTTGAGATCCTAAAATCCCACCGCCAGCATGACTGAAAAGATCGTGACTAATGAATCCGTCTGTATTGAGAGCGACTCCACCTGAGGAGTTAATTGGTGGAATCGGGACAATTAAAGGAGACCTTTTTGCGATACCAATAAGCTCTCCTTGTCCAACAATATGAGAATCATCTAAGATGTAACTCTTTCCGACTTTATATCTATTAATACCATTATTGATGGATGTTTTAATTGAGTTAATTTTTGTAGTGTCATTTTCAGCGGTAGCTGCCGCGAGTTGATCTCTAAATAACTCTGTCATGATATTTCGAACATAGGTATCTTTGCTGTTTTGTGCGGTAGTGTCGTATTCGCGAACCTGCAATAACGGTAAATCTTTGTTGCTAGCATTGTAGGTCGCATAGGATGAAAAGTGTAAACTTTGAATGTTGCGGCTAGCATAATTTGTTTTTGTCGTGCTAGATGTTCTAATCGATTTTAAAGTTTCGTTGGAAGTGACTGCATTGGATAGATTTTTTCCACCAAATAAAGCTTGAGTATAATAGAGAGAAGGTTCGTCCAAATCTCTTACAAGAATTGTCATATTATTATAAGCAGAGCTGAAGTTTAAAGCATTGGCTTTAAAGAATGAATTATGGAAATTGTGAAAATTTTGAATAATTAAACGGGCCTCTTGAGAATCGGGGGCTTTTAATCCGCCAGACGCGTTTAGTTGGGCAGAATCCAAAAGCTCAAGGCATGCTGTTGTTCCGTTTTTGTTGCCAGATGCCACCTGAGTATATAGTTTCGCCCCAAGAGTATTGCCAGTAGTTTGTAAAGGCATATTAACAAAACGGTTGTAGCAGCGATTGAATTTTTCAACCTCTGGCATTTTTTTGTTATTAAAAGAGTGTGCAGAATGAGATATTACGACTGAGATTCCCAATAGAACCACAGTCCTAAAATGTACCTTTAAGATCATCATTGCCCCCTACATGTATCTTACGGTCTAAATGAACAGATAATTAATAAAAAATAGAGATTGCACGTATTTTCCATATTTGAGACAGTTGTTTGGATTGTATTGGATCATTTTGAGTCCTTGTAATGGAAAATTTCCCAGATTTCATAGAGGTATTGATGCATATCTTGAAGGATGTCTTCGTGAATTTCACAAGACAGTTATTTGTACTAGGTGTATTACTTCTTATAGGAAAATCAGCATTCGCTTATTCTGATTTTATTGGATATGGCTATCGTTCATGCGCTGTTTGCCATGTGAGTGGTGCCGGTGGTGGTATGCTGACGGATTATGGTCGTGCTTTGTATGCGACTGAAATCGCAGCGAAGCCTTTTTGGTTCAAAGGCGACGATGAAACCTTAGGAGAGTATTCTAAGTTTTTAGGAAAGACCTCTCTGCCTTGGTGGGTTCGTCTAGGATATAAGTTCAGACAATTGACGATGGAAAGAAATCCTGGGTCTGATGCTTCTAAGACTTACTATTATGAAATGCAAAACGATTTGAACTTGCAGTTCTTTTTTAACAAAAAGCAAACTTTGGCTTTTGTTGGAACTTTAGGATATGCACAAATGCCGACTCAAGTGGGCCCGAATAAGACCTTTAATGAAGACTCTTATCTTTTTGCCCGCGAATATTATCTAAAATGGCAAGTTAATAGAACAAATACCTTATATTCAGGCTTGTTGGATAAAACATTTGGTTTACGTCATCCTGATCACTCTTCTATCAGCAGAGCTAAGGCAGGGCGTTCATTGCACGTTGGGCAAAATGATCAGGTTCATGGATTTATGTGGCATAATGCAAATCCGACCCGAGATATTTTTACTCATGTATGGCTAGGGAATCTGCAAGCAGAGAAAGAAAATCGGCTATATGGTGGTAGCTTCATGTATGAAACGGAAGTTGCAACTCAATTGGCCGTTGGCGGTGAAGCTCTCTATGAAATGAATGACGATGAAAAACGTTATATCGTAGCTACTCATATTAAAAAGGGTTTCCAAAATGGAAATTCTTTGATCGGGGAATTGGGATATACTCAACAGACTCCATTGAATATGGATGAAATTAAAAGAGCTTATATTTTCTCTCAAGGTCATTTGAAAATTTCTCGAGGGCTTTATATTGAATCTTCAGGAGAATATTTTAAAAATATCGGAGACTCTCCAGAGAATTTACAATGGACTTTAGGTTTCTTGTGGTTTCCGATTCAAAGAATTGAACTTCGTGCAGCAGCTCGCCAAATTAAAGTCTTGAACAATGATCCATCAGCAGGTGATTCATGGTATTATTTAACTCAGCTTCATTTATCTCTTTAATCACAACGGCGACCATCTTTGTCGGCGTCCCTGCTTTTGCAATGACAGAGCCATCTGATCAACAAGCAATCATGCTTGCACAGGCTTCACCCTCTGCTGTTGCAAATAAAACAGCAGCAAAGCCCAAGGTTCGTCGTAATCAACAATTGGCTAGATACGGAGTTGGTTTAATTACTCTGCCTCAGACGGCAAAATTGGTCGGCAGAGGAACTTCAGGTGCCACTGATTATAAAGTCGCAACTGAAACCAATGGTTTGATGTTTTCCTATGATTACGAACATCGTGTAAATCGTTGGATGTTCAGTGGTGGTGGGGGAATAGGACTTGTTGGAGTTCGTACAAAATCCCTAGATACGAATTTGGATTATAGCTATTCCAAAGACACGACTTATTTGGTGATGGCTTCGGGAACGGCTTATTATATTACAGCTTCTGGGGTTCGTTTAGGTTTGGGTTTGCGTGGTTTTTATGGAGATTATGATTTACCTGTTCAGAGTGGCAGCGGGATTACCTATACCTTTGAATATGGTCCTAGCTTAAAAACCTTTGCTAGTGTTGATTTAAATTGGCAACTCAATCGTCAGTGGATGTTTGCTCAGTCTTTGATGACGCCTTTAAGTAAACAAGCCGGTACGGGTTGGTTATTGGCTTTGAAGAGAACTTTTTAAACATTAAAATAGAATTTAAAGAAATAAATTCGAAAGTGCTTCGTTGTTTTGAAATGGCACTTTCGAACTTAATTATCAAAAAAGCTAAAATTTATATTAGACGCTGATGATAGTATGTAAAGCCTCAGTGGCCTCTATTGAGAAATAAAAAATTACTTAGTTACTTAAAAGTTTAAATTCCAAGTGTTCAGTCTTTTTCCCATTTACCAAAATTTCTAAGCCATGAATTCCAGGATAATAGCTTCGAGTAGTCACAAGCTTGAAGGAATGTCTTTTAGAAACTAGTAGGGCCTTGTCGCCCTCAAAAATAAAAGTTTTAAGTTTAAAAACTTTTCGAGAAATCTGCCCATTCTTTTTGAGATAGTGAATAGCATAATCTAAAACAACCTTGGTCCCTTGCTCTGCTTGAATCATAAATGAAAAGCTTAACGAATCTCCGATGGAAACTTTTTTATCGCTTTTCAGGGATTCAAGCTTAACTTTAGATTTAGTGGATACTCCCATCAGTTCTAAAGCTTCTGGATGACCTTGTTTGATTAGATTTCTAAGGGCTTGTTTGCAAAGCTTATCAAAGTTTTCAGAGATACTTTTGTTTTTAACCTTGGCAACTTTTTGTTTCCAGCTCTTAAGTGTTTTAATTAAAAGAGCAGGGTGGTGCAAGCCAACATCATTAAGATGATTAGCCACTGATTTGCGAACATATTCCGAAGAATCCATCGAAAGATTTTCTAAAATCTTTAAACCATTTTCTGGATTTTTTTCGGAGTCATGCAGTTTTTCACCCCAAGGCAATCTGGGACGAGTCCCTTCGCTGGACCAGCGACGAACGTGTTCGTTGGAGTTTTCGCTGCACTCTAATAAAAATTTATAAGTGTCTTTGGTATATTTTTTTAAATAAGGTCTGACCGCAAATTCTGCAGTAAAATACGGAGTCATAAATTTTAGAAACTCTAAAGAAGCCGTGGGTTCTTCAAGTCCATACATTTGGATATAATGACTGAGTGGCCACAATTCAAAACCTTGCAGCTTTTGTTCTTTTAATAGTTCTTTAAAAGCTTTCAGTTGTTTGGAATAGCTATTATCCGCAAGGCTCAATTGCAGGGCCTTGGCGATTAAAGTAACTCGGTCTTTGAGTTCTAGGGGCTCTAAATTTTTGCAGGTGTCTTTGTAGGTTTTTTCCTGAAAGTTCAGTCCTGATTTTTTAAAGAAAGCAGAATAAGCCGCTGCCGTTTTATCATTTATTTTATGTTTAAAAGCGGTTTCCGTCGGAGCTGCTTTCTTATAGGCCATGGTTATTTAACCTTAAAATTTAAGTTGTCACAATAATGACGAAGTTCTTGGATGCTTTCTCTGATGTCTTCAAGCGCCCTGTGTTTATTAGATTTTTCATACACATAGTTGAATTTATTATTGATGATTACTTTCCACGAAGAAACATCCACCATGCGATAGTGAAGCATTTGCGCAAACTCAGGCATGTACTTATTGATGAATAGACGATCTTGCATGATAGAATTACCCGCAAGAACAGGTTTGTCCTTAGGATCTGGGAAATGTTTTTTTACCAAATCACAGAGTTTAGCCTCAACCTGATCGGGTTCCATTCCATTTGGGACCTTGGCTGTTAAGCCTGATTTTTTATGGTGTTCCGTGTTCCATGCATCCATGGCTTGAAGGTATTTTTGAGGCTGCTTTACGACAGTTTCAAGGGTATCGAGCTCTTTAAAGTTAAGATCGGTAACAACGGCTGCGACTTCAATGATGACCTCTTTTTCAACATCAAGGCCTGTCATTTCCATATCGATCCAAAAAAGCTTATTCATGAACTTGTATCCTGTCCTTTGGGGGGTGGTTTGCACCCTTTGCTAGAGAGTAATTTCACCATATAATCTTAAAGAGGGGTAGGAAAGCCTTAAAACTGCTCAAAGCCTCAGCATGAAGCAACATATCATCAACTTTTTTGAAAAATAATGTTGTCAGAATCAATGCTTCCCGTTATACCTAATCCCACGAAACGCCACTGGGGTGGTAGTTAAGTTGGTTATAACGTCCGCCTGTCACGCGGAAGGCCGCGGGTTCGAGTCCCGTCCACCCCGCCATTTTTACTAAAATGGCCCAAATCACCGAAGCTAAGTCTTCGGTTTTTTTATGCCCAAAATTCATCTTTTACGATTTTACTTATACAGGAATAGTTGCAATGAATAGCCATACTCAAATTCAAAATACCTTAAATCATCCACCGTTACAGCCGTATTCACCAAACTTGAACCCATCCAC